>CAMJXZ010000145.1 GCA_946409855.1 uncultured Clostridia bacterium
GGGGTGTCATCCTGAACCCTGACAAGCGTTTGCCGCCGCAAGGCAAACGCCAGGGTGAAGGATCCGTTCTGCTGTTCCAAAGTACACCGTCGCCCCATCCCCGCACCGTGCTCCCGCCGCAGAACAGATTCTTCACGACGCGGCCGGCCCGATGGGGCCGTCCTTCTTCGTCGTTCAGAATGACATCCGGTGGGCGGCCCCGGGGAAAGGGCTTCGCGTATCCCGTTTCGCCGGGGATCCGACTGCCTGCCGGCGCCCTGCTCCCCGGGCATCAACCGATCGTCTTCCAGCCTCGGGCGCCGCAGGCCCGGTTCCCCCGCGGAGGATCCGGGGGCCGTGGCTTATACTTCCTGGATGCCGTGCCGGCTCAGGCGCCGCCGCCGCGCTGTCCTTTCGGAATTTCACTGTCCGCATCATGGGAGTATCGTTTTTTTATCTGTCCGCATTCCGTGGCCGCGCCAAAAACACGAACATTCCATATCCGCTGATATATCAGCATATATCGCTTGTTTTCAGCGCTTTTTCAACGGATTTTCAACGGATTTTCAACGGTTTTTCAACGGATTTTCAACTTGCCTTCCACGGCGTCATGTGCTATGATGGTACTGTCCCGAAGGAAGAACGTCAGGCGGCTGTCCGCCCGGCGTTTTGTTTTTCTGCGCGGCACCCTCAAACCTCCGCCGCCCGTCCGCCTGCCCGTGCCGCCCTTCGGACGCGCCGCGCCGGATATCCCGCCGCTCCTCCCGCCGGAGGCCCGCTTCTCCCGGCCAAAAAGGGGATCCCCCGCGCCGTCGTCGGTATCGGCACGGGAGATCCTTTTGCGGTTATAGACTTTTTTGCTGTCGATCTTCCGGGTGACCGGGGAGATGGACCAGGTGCCGCGCTTCCCGGCGGCCAGCTTTTTCCTGGCTTTTTTGCTCATTTTCTCCTTGGGGACAAAGGGTTTCATGCTTCTCACATCCTTCCGGGGCGTATGAACCGGCGCGTTCCGGAAGATTGTATCACGTTTCCGCCTGCGCCGCAACCGGCTGTTTCGCCCCTGTCAGGCCTCGTCCCGGTGGAGCCGCACGTTCCCGGCGCGCAGCCGCTGCTGCAGGAGCGTTACGTCCAGCGCCCTGAGCGGCGCGTCCCTTAAGACGGCCAACGCGGCGGCGGTGCCGGCCGCTTCGCCGGAAGCGATGCAGGAGGGGATCACCCTCGTCACGTCCCACGCCCAGCCCGCGGCGGAAATCATCCGCCCGGCGGCCAGGAGATTGTCAAACGCGGGGTGATACAGGCATTCGAAGGGCAGCTCGTACCAGGCGCCCGGGCGGTCGAAATCGCAAAGGAGGGCGACCGACCGGTCCTGCCGGCGGGCCTGGTCCGCCTCCGTCAGCACGGCCCCGCCGTCCAGCCGGCGGGAGGTGCGGAACTGCGCCTGGGCGGGCAGGGCGGTGATGTCCCGCCCGGGGATTTTCCCTTCCCGGATCATGTCCTGCAGCAGCCGTCTGCCGTCCAGCAGGAAGGCGGTTTCCTCGCCGGTGTCCGTGCCGCTGTAATGTATGTAGCCCGGCGGGTGGCCGACGCCGTAGAGGCTTGCGCCGATGCTGCGCCAGCGCCGGTTGGGCAGGCTGCCGCGGGGGCCTGACGCGTCCGGCTCCTGGGCGATGAAGGTAAAGTAGTTTTTCCCCTTCACGCACGGGACCCCGGCCCGATGCAGGACCGAGGCGTCCCCGGTGGCGTCGATCACCGCGCCGGCCAGGTACGCTTCCCGGCCGGTGACGCTTTCGGTGATCACACCCAGGCACCGGCCGCCTTCCATCAGCGGGCGGACGCCGCTCATGCACAGGCGGATGCGGATACGCTCGTTTCTCAGCAGCTCGTCCAGGGCCAGCTGGAACATCGTGGGGGAAAAGTAGGTGCCGTACCGGCCGCCCACGGGGTGCTGCTTCTGATGAACCACCCTGGCTGGGTCCACCGGGACGCTGCGGTCCTTCCAGATCTCGGGCAGGGTGTCCGGCCCGTCCTGGATGGAGCGCCGGAGCAGCTCTTCCGGCAGCCCGTACATCAGCTGCGTCCCTTCGCCGTCGCACAGGGGCTCGAACCAGTTGATCAGGCCGTTGGTGGCCAGGCCGCCGAACAGGGCGGTTTTTTCGACGATCATCACTTCGGCGCCCTGCCGGCGGGCGGCCACCGCGGCGGCGACGCCGGCCACCCCGCCGCCGACGACCAGGACATCGGCCTCGTCCCGCACGGTGGTCTGCAGCTGTTCTGTAATCGTTTTCATGGGATCTCCCTATCGTCGGACGCGATTGTATCCATCCTGTCAGCTTTCCATCAGCCGGTCCACCACCAGCTGGCGGAAGGCGGGGGTCAGGGTGATAAAGTAGGCGGTAAAGCCGGTCACGCGCACCACCAGGTCCGGGTAGAGCTCTGGGTTTTTGTGGGCCGCGCGGATCTTGTCCGCGTCGACGATGTTCACGTTGATCAGCGTGCCGCCCCGCTTCAGGTGGGTTTCCAGCAGGGCCATCACCTTGTCGATCCCGTCCTCCATGTCGATCATGCCCGGGTCCAGCTCCATCTGGAAGGGGCTGGTGTTGCCCATGCCGCACTGCGCCAGGATGATCGCCTCGCTCATGTCGGTCATGGCGCCGCTGCGCACGTCGCCGGGCATGGGGTTGGCGCCGTGGTTGACGGGCTCAAAGGCCTTGCGGCCGTCGGGCGTGGCGCCCACCTGCCTGCCGAAGAGGATGGTCTTGCTCCATGAGAACATGCCGGGAATGTACACGGACACTTCCCTGCTCTTGAGGGCTACCACCTCGTCCCGGAAGACCTCCGTCAGCCTGCGCGCCCAGCGGTTGCCCAGGGAGCCGGGCTGGCCGAAGCGGCCGCTGTGCTTCATCAGCGCCTGGATGTACGGCCCGTTTTCGTCCTCGTAGTTGGCCTGAACGGAGGCGTACACCTGGTCCCAGGTGAGCGCCTTTTCCTGTTCCACCCGCTGCTGCAGGGCGGCAAAGGAATTGGCCGCCACGGCCAGGCCGGCGCCGTCGATGCCGATGTTGTAGTACTGTACGGAATGGTCGGAGGCATCCCGGCCCTTTTCGATGGGGCCGACCATAAACAGGTTCAGGAACAGCTCCGGGTCGTTGTAGCGGTTGTTGTTGAGGTCGAAATCCATCGTTTCGCCGATGCATTTGAGCACGACGCGCAGGTGCTTTACGTAGAGCGAAAGCAGCTTTTCGGTGGAGCGCTCGGGGCCCGCCATCATCTCGTCGTAGGCCACCTCGAACACCCGCGCCTGGTTGACCTTGATGGAATCGTTCAGCGGGTATTCCAGGCCCGGGATCGCCATCCAGTTGCAGCCCACCGCGATGCGCCTGGCCGCCAGTTCCCTGGAAAAGCCGCGCCGCATGAAGCCCTCCACCAGGCTCTGGTCGCCGGAAAAGCGGGGCCAGCCGTTTTTGTGTTTGAACAGCAACTCCACCCCGCGGCGGAAGAAGGCCCGGGGGAGGCCGTCGTGCACCCGGATGGTCAGGTTCAGGGATACGTCCATCCGGTCCGCCGCTTCCAGGATCAGCCAGCTGACGGGGCTCACCATGTCCCGGCCCGTTTCGTCCGGCCCGCCCAGCTGGTAGTATTTGGTATCGCTCATCAGCAGGCCGGAGATATAGTAGACCGCGTCCTCGTCGTCGATCAGCCCCAGGGCGGTATCGTGCTCGTAATAGGGGCGCAGCAGCTCGTCCAGCTGCCCGCCGCAGCCCTCCCGGTTGAAGGAGCGGCCGAACAGGTTGTACCAGGAGATGAAGGTGCAGGCTTCCCGCAGGGTGCGCGGCGGCTGATGCCGGACCCATTCGTTGGCCGCCAGCATGCCGGCAAGGTTTTCCTTAAGCAGCGGGTCGGTTTCATGCGCCAGCTTTTCGCGCACGCAGGCGACGGTCCGGTCCATCCAGTCCATGCAGGCGTCCAGGAAGACGTTTTCCGCCCGGTAGAATTCCCGCTGTTCCTCGGTTTCGTTGTTGACGGCCTCGTAACGGCGGACCTTTTCCCGGATCCCGTCCCAGCCCAGGTTCAGGCCGATGCGCACATCCCCGCAGAAATGGTGGATCTGCCCGATGCCGTGGTCGATGCCGTAGCGGTCGATGGTCTCCTGCCAGGGGGAAAGGTCCCAGCATTCGTGCCAGCGCACCTTGCGGAACTTCTGCAGGATCCGAAAGAAATTGCCGCACATGCTGTTTTCCGGATCCACCACCGGGGGGAAGCTTTTGAGCATCGCGGCGTAGTTTTCGCTCCAGCCGCGGTAGCCGTGGAAATCGCCGTTGGGTGAATCGCCCACGGGCTTCCAGCTGTAACCCTCCGGCGGGCAGAGGAAGTTGTAATCGTCCTCATCGGTCAGACCGTTGTAGGCGATCTTTTTCCGGGTCTCCTCGATCTTTTTCGCCCGGAGACTGCGGATCCTTTGGGTATATACCTGCTTTTTCTGCTCGATCGTCATGATGTCATCCTCTTGAAAAGCGGCACTGCGTCCCTTCCGACGCGGCGGCGGCGGCCAGTTCCCTGAGCCGGCTGACCGGCAGGGGCCGGGTCCCGGGCAGGGCGTAGGTAAGTCCGATCGGTTCGTATTTGGACTCGGCCAGGGCGTTGTAGTTGAGCAGCTCGTACCGGCAGTTTTCCCGGACGGAGGCGAGGAAGGCGGCGATGCCGCGGATGTTGTCCTCCCCGTCCGTCACCCCCGGGATCAGCGGCGTCCTCGCGGTAAAGGGGATCCCGGACGCCGCCAGATTCGCGGCGTTTTCCAGCACCGTCCTGTTGGAAACGCCCGTCCATTTCCGGTGCGCCGCGTCGTCCAGGAGCTTTATGTCAAAGTACACGTGGGAAAGCAGCGGCAGGCAGGGGGCGATCACCGCCCAGGGGAGGGACAGGTTGGTTTCCGCCGCGGTCCTGAGCCCGTTTTCTTTGCACAGGGTCAGGAACGCCTTGAGGAAATCCGCCTGCAGGAATGGCTCGCCGCCGGACACGGTGACCCCGCCGCCCGAAGCGGCATAGTAATCCCTGTCCCACAGGACCTCGTGAAGCGCTTCCTCCGGGGTCATTTCCCGGCCGATCGTGACCCGGGCCTGGGCGGGGCAGCCGGTTTTGCAATGGCCGCAGTGAATGCATTTGGCCGGATACCAGGCCTCCTGCGGTTTCATTTCCAGGGTTTCCGGGTTGTGGCACCATGAACAGCGCATGTTGCACCCTTTGAGGAAGACGGTGGTCCGGATGCCGTCCCCGTCGTGCAGGGAGAAGCGCTGGATCTCTGTGATGATTCCGGTCATGTTTTTCACCCGATGGTCCAGTGGATGTTGTTGACCAGCTCCGTTTTGCCGCTGTCGGCGGAGCGGATGCCGGCGTCCAGAATGGCGATGGCGTTGAGGTTAAAGGCCGCGGTCATGGTTTCGTGCAGCGGGGCGTCCCCGTCCATATAGTGGACGAAGGCCCAGGAAACGTCCTTCAGGTGCTCGGGCAGGGCGATGTTCTCGATGTCCCGCACCTCCTCGAATTCCTTGTACAGCTGCACCTTGTTGGTCTTGTAGTCCGCCACGATGGCGCCCTTCGTGCCGTACAGGATGGGGGATTTGAAGGTGTGCTGGTATGTCGTCCAGGTGCCTTCCAGCACCGCGTGGCAGTTGGGGAAGCGGACGATCATCGCCGCGTTGTCCTCGGCGTTGGACAGGGTGTGGATGCTGTTGATCCGCATGCCGGTGGCAGCGACGGCCTCCTGCCCGGCGAACCAGTAGGCGACGATGGCCCCGTAGCAG
The DNA here is from genome assembly GCA_946409855.1 of uncultured Clostridia bacterium. GTDB lineage: Bacteria > Bacillota > Clostridia > Christensenellales > Aristaeellaceae > UBA4246. The sequence goes on from CAMJXZ010000145.1 coordinate 5,778, forward strand.
CAGTAGTCCGCCATGGCGCCGCCGCCGCACTCATGCTGGTGCCACCAGGTGCGGGCGATCTCGGCGTCGGTCATGGGGGCGGCCACGGCGCTGATCTTGTGTTTGGCGCCGGGGCCCAGGGGGCCGGTGTGGCCCATGCGGGTCTTGACCTCGATCAGGTCGCCGATAACGCCCTCATCCAGCATCTTTTTCGCCGTGTGCATGGCGGAATACCAGGTGATGGGCCAGTTGACGATCAGGAGGCTGTGGTAGGTCTCGGCCAGGCGGTACATGGCCAGGGCGTCGTTCAGGGTCGTGGCCATGGGTTTTTCGATGCACACGGCGATGCCGCGCTTGGCGCATTCCTCCGTGATCAGGACGTGGTAGCAGTTTTCGCTGTTGCAGACCACCAGGTCCGGCTTTTCTTCGTCCAGCATCTGGAGCCAGTCCTCATAGACGCGCAGGCCGAAGCGCTCGGCGCAGTATTTGAGGTTCCACTGCCGGGTGTAGGGCGCGTCCGTCCGAAGCTCTTTGACTTTGGCGGGCATGTCCGCGCAGGCGGCCAGGTCGATGCGGGGGTTGTCGAAGTAATGCTGGGCCACGTCGTTGATGTGCACATGGGCGAAGCCGACGATGACGGCCTTGTACTGATCCTTTTTCATGCCTGATATCCCTCCAGTTCGGTGGTGCGCACTTCGCGGTTTTCTTCGGCGCTTCTGTAAAACGCTTCGATGGCGGATACGACGTTCAGCGTTTCCGAAGGCTTGACGCGGCGTTCCGCCTTGCCTTCCAGCACGTCGTACACGTGCCGGTACATGTAGCGGTGGGCGTCAAAGGCGACCCCCGCGAAGGGCCGGTTGTCGAAGTACTTGAGCTCCGTTTCCGCCTGGAAGCGGCCGACGTTCTTGTACAGGGTGAACTTCTCCACGTCCAGCCCGCCCTTGTCGCCGCACAGAAGGAAGTGCTTGGCGGTCGGCTGGTTGAGCGCCCAGGTGAACTTGAAGTTGACCAGGAAGTTCCCCTCCAGGCGCATGGTGCCCGCGGCGCACTCTTCCACCGAGAACTCGTCCGGGTCATAGGGACGGGGCGTAAAGGTGCCGATGTAGGCGCCGGATTCCTTGATGGACAGAAGGATGTCCTCTTTCTTTCTGGCCAGCACGTCCGTCTGCATGCCGGAGACCGCCAGCACCCTGGGGCTGTCGCACATCCACAGCAGCGCGTCCAGGAAGTGGACGCCCAGGTCGCAGAAGGAACCGCCCCCGTTGTGCTCCTTCATGTGGAAGAAGCCCCAGGTCGGGATGCCGAAGCGGCGCACGAAGGAGATGTCTGCGAAGTAGGGCTTGCCGATGTCCCCCTCCCGCATGGCCTGGTAGGCGAAGTCCATATCGGCGCTCCAGCGGCGGCTCTGGCAGGCCCAGAGCAGTTTGCCGGCCTTGTCCGCTTCCTCAAACATTTCTTTGGCGTCCCGGTAGGTCAGGGCGATGGGCTTTTCGCACATCACGTGGGCCCCGGCCCGGAGGGCGGCGATGGACCATTTTTTGTGGTACATGTTGGGCGTGCACACGGAGACCCAGTCGGGCTTCACTTCATCCAGCATCCGCTGGGGGTCTGTGTACCAGGCGGGGATTTCCCAGCGCTGGGCGGTTTCGCGGGCGGCGCATTCCCGGATGTCGGCGACGGCCACGATTTCCGCCATGCCCTGTTTCTTGAGCTCCATGATGGACGGGATGTGCGCTGCGTTGCAGATCATGCCGCAGCCAATGATGGCGATGCGATACTTTTTGACGGCCATGAACGGTTCCTCCTTATGTTTTGATCCGGTTTTGATCCTGTTGGGAAGCGGTTCCTTTCATTCTGTACTGATCATATCCGCCCGCGCCCGGGGAAGCAAGGCAAAATGCCCCGCGGGGCCGGATGACGAAATAGGGCTTGCGGAACGCGGCGGATGGTGATATACTTTAATGTAATTCTTTTATTCTCATAAAAATGGGGCTGTTGCAGAAAAAACTGCAGCAGCCCCTTGTAATAGGGAATAAGAACTGTGCAGAAAGAGATGCAACAGAGAATGTCCGGATATCAACGTTTAGGGGTGGTATGGAGGGGCTGCCGCCCCTCCATAATCAATCCGCAGCGGCGACATGCGCGCCGCGAGGATGAATTTTTGTGGAGCAGGCTTGACCTGCGGAACAAAAAT
>CAMJXZ010000146.1 GCA_946409855.1 uncultured Clostridia bacterium
GCCCGGGACCGTCTGGGGATCATGGTCACCCACAACCCGGACCTGGCCGGCGAATACGCCACCCGCATCATTCAGCTGAAGGACGGCCAGGTTGTCAGCGACAGTTCCCCCTGCACGGCCGAGGAGCTCGCGCAGGAAGACGCCGCGGCAAAGCCTGCCGAAAAGAAGCCCTCCATGAGCTTCCTGACGGCCCTGTCCCTTTCCTTCCAGAACCTGATGACCAAGAAAGGCAGGACGTTCCTGACCAGCTTCGCCGGGTCGATCGGCATCATCGGCATCGCGCTGATCCTGTCCATATCGACCGGGGTCAAAATGTACATCGACCGCGTGCAGCGGGATACGCTTTCTTCTTACCCGCTGCAGATTCAGAAGAGCTCCATCGACATGGCGAGCATGATGCTTTCCATGATGAATTCCGAATCCGGCTCGGACCAGACGGAGGAAGGCATCATCGTTTCCGGCAATGTCATGAGCCGGATGCTCAACAGCATGAACATGACCATGAGGCACAACAACCTGAAGGCCTTCAAAGCCTGGCTGGACAGCGATCAAAGCGGGATCGGCGGCCTGGTATCCGACATCCGCTACGGGTATGACAGCAATCTGAACATCTACCGCAATGTGGATGGTGCTTATCTGCAGGTCAATCCGAGCCAGGTGCTGAATCAGTCCGGGCTGATCGGGTCCGACAACTCGATGTTCAGCCTGGTCACTTCCTCCGAGCTGACAAGCACGGGCTTTTCCCGGATGGACGTGTTTGAACAGCTGCTGGATAATCCGGATATGCTGAACGAACAGTACGACGTGCTGAGCGGCAGGCTGCCGGAAAAATACAACGAGCTGGTCGTCATTGTCACCAGATACGGGGCCATCAACGATTACACCCTGTATACCATCGGTCTGCGCGATCAGAAAGAAATCGCCGAGCTGACGGAAAAAACCCTCTCCGGCGAGGAGATCGACGTCCCGATCACCCGCTATACCTACGACGAACTGATGCAGCTTTCTTTCCGGCTGCTGATGCCCTGCGATCTGTATGAAAAGCAGGAGGACGGGACGTTCGTCAACAGGAGCGCCGATCCCGCTTTTGTCGAAAGCGCGCTGGACCGCGCGCCGGAGCTCAAAGTGGTCGGCATCCTGCGGCCCAAGGAGGACGCGGTGTCCACCCAGGCCGGCGCTTCCGGCGCCATCGGCTACCTTGGCACCCTGCATGACTTTGCATCTTCTTATACGGATCAGAGCGCGGTGGTGACCGCTCAGAGGGAAAACCCGGAATACGATGTGATGACCGGCTTCCCCTTCGCCGGCACGAAAGCCGCCGAAGAATTCAAGATCGACAGGGATTCGCTCCCGGAACTGTACAAGCGTTTTACCGGCAATGAGATGCCCTTTATCTACAAAGCGGCCATCAGCTCCATGACGGACGAGCAGCTGCAGCAGATGATCGAATCGACCATGCAGGGAGGCGATTTTTCCAGTACCGCTTCCTACGACGGCAATCTCAAGCAGCTCGGCGTCATCGACATTTCGGATCCTTCCAGCATATATATTTACGCCAGGGATTTTGACAGCAAGGAAAAAATCACCGATCTGATCGCCCAGTATAACCAGAACGCGCAGGAAGGCGACCGGATCACCTATACGGACATCGTCGGCGCCATCATGTCCAGCGTTACCACGATCGTGGAAGCCGTCAGCTATGTGCTGATCGCTTTCGTCGCCATTTCCCTGGTCGTATCTTCCCTGATGATCGGCATCATCACCTACATCTCCGTCCTGGAGCGGACAAAGGAAATCGGCATCCTGCGCGCCATCGGCGCCTCCAAGCGGGACATCAGCAGGGTTTTCAACGCCGAAACGCTCATCGTCGGCTTTGTCTCCGGCGTGATCGGCATCCTGGCCACGCTGCTGCTGAATATCCTGGTCAACATCATCATCCACAATCTGACCGGCATTTCCGCTACCGCCGTCCTGCCTGCCGGCAGCGCGGTCATTCTGGTCTGCATCTCCATGGTGCTGACCATGGTGGCCGGCCTCATCCCCTCCGGCGCCGCCAGGCGCAAGGACCCGGTCGCGGCGCTGCGCACCGAATGACGCGGATTTATTGCCCAGATTCGTTTGACAAATCGGGCAAACAAGCATATCATATAAACAGCCAGATTATCCTTTTCGGAGGCCTTTGAAACCAAATGAACACCATTACTGTAACCATCGGCGGGCGGGAATATACCCTGTCCAGCTCCGGCAACGAAGAATGGACGCGGCGCATCGCCGCGTATGTGGATCAGAAAATCGGCGAAGTATCCCTCCATACTTCCATGAGCACCGAAATCGCCGCGGTGGTGGCTTCCCTGTCCATCACCGAGGAATTATTTGAAGCGCAAAAGGTCAATCAGGAGCTTCGGAACCGTCTGTACACGCTGCAGCAGGAGAAGGAGCATGCCTGACCGGGTCGAGCTGCTCGCCCCCGCCGGCAGCATGGAAGCTCTGCGGGCGGCGGTAGCGGCGGGGGCGGACGCCGTTTATATGGGCACCGCCTCCTTCGGCGCCCGCGCGGACGTCGGGTTTTCCTATGAAGATACCCGCCGCGCCGTCGCGTTCGCCCATTTGTACGGACGGCGGGTGCACGTCACCGTCAACACGCTCTGCAAACAGCAGGAATTGAACGCCGTCCGGGAAACGCTGAAGATCCTTCAGGACATCGGAGCGGACGCCGTGCTGATCCAGGACGCGGGCATCCTGCGCATCGCCCTTGAGGAGTTTCCCGGGCTCACCATACACGCCAGCACCCAGATGACGATCCACCAGCCCAGCGGGGTCCGGTGGCTCAAAGAGATCGGCGTTTCCAGGGCGGTTCTTGCCCGGGAGTGCAGTCTTGAAACCATCCGGGCCTGCAGCGAAGCCGGGCTGGAAACGGAAGTATTTATTCACGGCGCGCTCTGCGTCAGCGTCAGCGGCCAGTGCGGGCTCTCCTCCTGGATCGGCCCGCGGTCCGGCAACCGCGGCAAATGTGCCCAGCCCTGCCGGATGACGTATGAATACCGCGGTCAGTCCGGCTGCTGGCTGTCTCCGGCCGACCTCTGCGCGAGGAGCGCGCTGCCGGACCTTCTGAACGCCGGCGCTTCCTCCCTGAAAATCGAAGGCCGCCTGAAAAGGCCGGAATATGTTTATGTCGTCACCAGCCTGTACCGGCAGGCGCTGGATCAGATCCGGGAAGGCACTTTCAACCCGGACGACCCGGAAGCGGCGGAAGCGCTCACCCAGATCTTCTCCAGGGGGCAGTTTACGAAAGGCTATTCCTCCGGCCGGGAAGACAGGGGGGTCATATATCCCTCTTACGCCGCCAACCGCGGGGTTCTGCTTGGGAAAACCGTTTCCTCCGGAAAAACCCGAGGCGGCGCTGCGCTTGCGGACGTCCGCCTGACCCGCCCGCTGAACGACGGCGACGGCCTGACGGCGGACGGCCAGTCCGTCATCTACAGCGGTCCGGATATTCCTGCGGGGACAGCAACTCTCCGCCTTCATCGTCCTGTCCCTCAGGGGACGGAGGTCTGGCGCACTGAATCGGAAGCGCAGCTTTCCCGGGCCCGGAGCCGCTACGAAGAAAAGACGTTCCGGGAAACGCATCCGCTGTCCGTTTCAGCGGAGCTGACCGCCTTTCCCGGGCGGGAAACCGTGCTCCGTCTGGCGCACGGTCCGGCCGAAGTACAGGTGTCCGGCGCGCCTGCCGAAAAAGCGCAGTCCGTGCCGTTAACGGAAGAATCCGCCCTCCGTTCCCTGTCCAAAATGGGCGGCACCCCGTTTTCACTGGATCATTTTGTCTTCCGTTCCGCCGATGCTTTTCTGCCCGTCAGCGCGCTGAATGATCTTCGGAAAAAAGGGCTTGAATCGCTGGCCGCCGCGATCGTTGAATCGCGCCGGCCGCGTCCCCGTTCTTCCCGCCCCGCCCCCGGAACGGCTTCCTGCCGCGCATCAGCGCCGGAAGCGCGAGCTCTTTATGTCCATACTTCCGATTTTTCCGAAATCCCCCTTTTGCTCAGGGCCGGCGCGGATCAGGTCCTTTTTGAACCGCCGGTCTGGACAAAGGAAGCCCTGGCCTCCTGCTTCGGAAAGCAGGATGTTCCACCATGGATCCTGCAGCTGCCGACCGTCTGCGGCGACGGTACGCTGTCCCTGGTCCGGGAACTGTGCCGAATCAGGCCGGTCCCGGTTTCCGTCGGCAGCATCGGCCAGCTCGGGGCGAGTCTGCCCAACGCCATCATGGCCGGGACCGGGGTCCCGGTGATGAACGGCGAAGCGGAACGTTTTCTGGCTGATCAGGGCATACAGACAGTCGTCCTGTCCCGCGAGCTTTCCCTTGCGGACATCCGGGCGCTGCCTGATCCAGCCTGCCGGCGTCTTATGCCCGTTTACGGACGGCCCCGCCTGATGCTGCTGACCCACTGCCCGGAGCGGACTTACCGCGGTCTTTCCCGGGGCAGGCAGGACTGTACGCTCTGCGCTGCCGGCAAAGGAGTCTTAGGACAGTGCCTGCGGGACCGCAAGGAATGCGACTACCCACTGATCCCGCAGCGTCTGGAGGACGGCTGCCGGGTCGGCCTGTACGCGCCCAAGCCCACATCCCTCGCGTCCAGATGGCCGGAACTGTCTGTGATGCCCGTCAGCCCCCTGCTTTCGTTCACCACAGAATCCCCGGAGGAAAGGCTTTCCCTGATCCGGCAGTGGCGAAATCTCCTGGATCATCGGGAAGGCCCCGGGCTTACGGAAGACTATCCCGACCGGCTGGATTCCGGGGTCCTTTAAACAACGTTCCGAAAGAAGGTGCTTCCTTTTGATGGACAAATCGCTCCGTGTGCTGGAGTTCAATAAAATCCTCGACCGGCTTTCCGCTTTCGCCCTGACGGACCTGGGCAAGGAGAAATGCGCCGCCCTCGTGCCGATCTCCGATTTTGCCGAAATCCGGAAAGCGCAGAATGAAACGGAAGAAGCCTCCGTCATTCTTTCCTATCAGGGAGGCAGCCCGCTGATCGGCTTTACCGATGTGCGGCCGTACCTTTCCCTGGCCCGCAAAGGATCCACCCTTTCTCAGAAAGCGCTGCTTTCCGTGGCGGAAGCGCTCCGCGCCGCCCGCGCCGCCCGCGCCGGGCTGGTGACCGAAAGGGAGAACACGCCCTTCATCACGTCCTGCGCCTCCCGCCTGCAGGTTTTCAAGCAGCTGGAGGAAGACATTACCGGCGCCATCCTCAGCGAGGATGAGATGTCCGATCACGCCAGCCCCACGCTCTATGACATCCGGCGGAACATCACCCGCGCCAACGAAAAGGTGCGCACGAAGCTGAATCAGATGGTGCGGGGGGAAATCTCCAAGTACCTGCAGGAGCCCATCGTCACCGTCCGGAACGGCAGGTATGTCATCCCCGTCCGCTCCGAATACCGGGCGAATGTTCCGGGCATCGTGCAGGACCAGTCCTCTACCGGCGCGACGCTCTTCGTGGAGCCCCTGGCCGTTGTGGAGCTGAGCAACGAGATCCGGGAATGGACGGCCAAGGAACGGGAAGAGATCGAGCGGATCCTGGCCGCCCTGTCCGCCGCGGTCGGCGAAAAAGCGGACCTGATCGAGCAGAACATCGCCATCCTGACCCATCTTGATTTTTGCTTTGCCAAAGGAAAGCTCGCCCACGAAATGCACGCGGTCAGCCCGAAGCTCAATCAGGACGGGATGATCCGGCTGCTGCGCGTGCGCCACCCGCTGATCGACCCGGACAAGGTGGTGCCCTGCACGCTGGACCTGGGGATCACGTTCACTTCCCTGATCATCACCGGCCCTAACACGGGCGGCAAGACCGTGACGCTGAAAACAGTCGGCCTGCTTACGCTGATGGCGCAGGCCGGGCTGCAGATCCCCGGCGAACTGGGCACCGAACTGGCGGTTTTCAACCGCGTCTTTGCGGACATCGGCGACGAGCAGTCCATCGAGCAGTCGCTGTCCACCTTCTCCTCCCACATGACGAACATTGTGTCCATCATGGAGCAGGTGTCCGAAAACGACCTGGTGCTGTTTGACGAGCTGGGCGCCGGGACCGACCCGACCGAAGGCGCCGCCCTGGCGCAGGCCATTTTGCAGAGCCTGCTGAACCGGCAGATTCGGACCGTCGCCACCACGCACTACAGCGAGCTCAAAGCCTTCGCCCTGACCGCGGCCGGGGCGGAAAACGCCAGCGTCGAATTTGATATCGCCACGCTCAGGCCCACCTACCGGCTGTCGATCGGCGTGCCGGGCAAATCCAACGCGTTTGAAATATCGCGGAAGCTCGGGCTGGACGAAGGACTGATCGAGGACGCACGCAAACTGCTGAGCCATGAGGCGGTCCGTTTTGAGGATGTGATCGCCAACGCGGAATACCACAAGCAGGTGGCGGAAAAAGAGCGGACCCTGGCCGAGCAGACCAGGCAGGAAACCGTGCGCCTCCGGGAAGAAGCGGAAAAGCTGTATGCCGAGATGGAGGAAAAGAAGAAGAACGCCACCCAGAAATCCAAGGAGGAAGCCCGCAGGATCCTGGAAAACGCGCGCCGGGAAGCGCTGGATATCGTCAACGAGCTCAAGCATCTGAAGGCCAGCGAGGACAAAACAAAAGCCAACCAGCTGTACCGCAGGCTCGAAGGGGACCTGGATTCCCTTTCCGACCAGCTGGCCGCCAATAAACCCCGGGTCGCCCAGAAAAACAGCCGGCCGCTGCAGCCGGGCGACCAGGTCAATATCCTGACCATCGGCGGGAAGGGCACGGTGCTCAAGCCCGCGGATGATAAAGGCGAAGTGCTGGTCCAGGCCGGCATCCTCAAATGCAAGGTGCACCAGACGCAGCTGGAACTGCTGGAAGAAAAGAAAGCCGCGGGCAAGACCCACGTCACAGCGCATAAGGATATGAAGGATATGCCTTCTGTCTCGCTGTCCTGCGACGTCCGCGGGCGCGCGCTGGACGAGGCCATCCAGGAAGTGGATCTCTATCTGGACAACGCGGTGATGGCCGGGTACCACGAAGTCACCATTGTGCACGGAAAAGGCACCGGCGTTCTCCGGTCCGGCATTCAGCAGCATCTGCGCAAACATCCGCTGGTCAAAACCAGCAGGCTGGGCAAATACGGCGAAGGCGAAGACGGCGTTACCATTGTTACTTTAAAATAACGGACGGGAGGGGTTCTCATGGCAGACAAACAGATGATCATGATCGTGGACGACGATCCGAACATTGCAAAGCTCATCCAGCTGCTGCTGGAAAAAGAAGGCTATGAAGTTTCCGTACAGGAACGGGGCGACGAAGCGGTCGCCGCTTTCCAGAAAAATCCGCCCAACCTGATGCTGCTGGACGTGATGCTGCCCGGCATGGACGGCTGGCAGGTTTGCCGCGCCATCCGCCAGACCAGCGCGATCCCCATCATCATGCTGACCGCCAAGGACGACACGTTCGACAAGGTGCTCGGTCTGGAGCTCGGCGCGGACGATTACATCACCAAGCCCTTTGAAAACAAGGAACTGGTAGCCCGCGTCAAGGCCGTGCTGCGCCGGACCAGCCAGAACGAGACCGAAAAGGGCACGCTTGCTTTCCCGGGCCTGACCATCAGCCAGGACAAGTATGAGGTGTATTTCCAGGGCAACCGTCTGGATCTGCCGCCCAAGGAGCTGGAGGTGCTGTACTATCTCGCCTCCTACCCCAATCATGTGTTTACCCGGGAGCAGCTGCTGGAGCAGGTATGGGGCTTTGACTTTTTCGGCGACAGCCGGACCGTCGATGTGCATATCAAGCGTCTGCGCGAAAAGCTGGTCGGCAGCGAAACGCTCGGCTGGCAGATCAAGACGGTGTGGGGCGTCGGATACAAATTCGAGGTAAAATAACATGCAAAGCATGTTCATGCG
>CAMJXZ010000147.1 GCA_946409855.1 uncultured Clostridia bacterium
GGCCCGTCCTCGCTGAAAACAGGCCACCGGCCTGTTTTCCGGGCGCTGCGGACCCTTACCTCTGCACCCGGCCGGTCGCGTTGCCGCCTGCCAGCGCCAGCACTTCCTTTTCGGAAACCAGGTTGAAATCGTGCTCGATGGTCTGCTTGAGGCAGGACGCCGCCACCGCGAACTCAATCGCCTGCCGGCAGTCCCAGCCCTTTAAAAGCGCGTGGATCAGGCCGCCGCCGAAGCTGTCGCCGCCGCCCACCCGGTCCACGATGTGGATCAGGTAGTTTTTGCTGAAGTACGCGTTCTCCCCGTCGTACAGCATTCCGGCCCAGTTGTTGTCGTTGGCGCTGATGCTGCCCCGCAGGGTGATGGCCACCTTTTTGCAGCCGAAGCGTTCGACGATCTGCCGGGCGACGGAAATGTACCCTTCCTTGTTCAGCTTGCCGCTGGCCACGTCCGTATCCGCCGCGCGGATGCCGAAGACGTCCGCCGCGTCTTCCTCGTTGGCGATGCACACATCCACGTAAGGCACCAGCCGGCCCATGACCTCGCCCGCCTTCTCGCGGGTCCAGAGCTTGCCGCGGTAGTTGAGGTCGCAGCTCACGGCGATGCCCTTTTCACGGCACTTTTTAAGCGCGTCCAGGCAGATCTCCGGCAGCTCCCCGCCAAGCGCCGGCGTGATGCCGGTAAAGTGGAACCAGTCCGCGCCGTCCAGCAGTCTGTCCCAGTCGAATTCCTCCCGTTTGGCCAGGGTGATGGAAGAGCCCGCCCGGTCGTAGATGACCTTGCTGCCCCGCTGGGACGCGCCCTTTTCGCAGAAATACACGCCCAGGCGGGGGCCGCCCCGGAGCATGCCCGAGGTATCCACGCCGTAGCGGCGCATCTCGTTGACGGCGCACTGGCCGACCTCATGGTCCGGCACCTTGGTCACGAAGGCCGCGTCGTTTCCGTAATTGGAAAGGCTCACGGCCACGTTGGCCTCGGCCCCCGCGTAGGTGGCTTCCAGCGTGCCGCTCTGCACCAGCCGGCCGTACCCCGGAGGGTTCAGCCGCATCATGATCTCGCCGAAGGTAACGATCCGCTTCATACTGATTCAACCGCCTTTCTGAATTCCGCCGCCAGGGCGGTGATCCGGTCCCACTGTCCGTTTTCGATCCAGGTTTTGTTGACGAGGTTGCCGCCGACGCCGATGCCGCAGCAGCCGGCCGCCATGAATTCCGCGCAGTTCTTTTCGTTCACCCCGCCGACCGCCATCAGCGGGATGTGGCTCAGGGGCGCCTTGACTGCCTTGATGTAGGCCGGCCCCATGTTGCCCGCCGGGAACACCTTGACGGCGTCCGCCCCGGCTTCCCAGGCCGCTTCGATCTCGCTGGGGGTAAAGGCCCCCGGGAAGGAAGCAAGGCCGTATTCCTTGACCTTCCCGATCAGTTCCGGGTTGGTGTTGGGGGTGATGATGTAGGCGGCCCCCGCGTCCCGGGCCATGTCCAGCTGCCGCTGGTTCAGCACCGTGCCCGCGCCGGGCAGCATCCTGCCTTCCATGTGGCCCGCGATGGCGCGGATGGCCCCGGCCGTGTCCTTCCAGGTTTCCGGCTGTTTCTGGTTGAAGGTAACCTCCATAAGGTCGATGCCGCCCGCGTACAGCGCGTCGGCCAGCCGGAGCATGTAGTCCGGCTGAAGGCCCCGGACGATCGCGATGATCTTTTTCGCCCGGACCCATTCCATTGTCGTCATAAGCAGACCTCCGTCCTATGATACATGATGTGCAAAGCTATTATATCGGTTTCCGCCCGCCCGGTCGATACCGAATATTTTCGCCCCCGTCCGGCAAATCCGTCTTGACGGGAAACAGAAATATGGTAAAATAATGTGTTGGTGAAAAGGAGCATGATCGCGATGGATGCATTTGAGCGCTTTGAGGAACTGTCCGCCCATGTGGAACAAATGAACGCCGAAGCGGCCCGGCAGGCGGATCTCCCGTATATCCGCCTGCACGATTACGTGCATTACTGCGACGTCAAAACCTTCCTGCACGATTACGCGCGGAGGCTTCGGATGACGGACGAAGAACGGCAGGCCCTGCTCCGCTTCTGCTTCCGGGACACGCTGGAGCGCAAGGCCCATATCGGGGAAAGGGATCTGTACGCCTATACCTACCATTACTTCAAGGCCATGGTGGTCCGGACCGGCAACCTGGACACCCCGGACGACTGCGTGGAAAAGCTGGACATGGACCGTTTCGGCCCCTACCGCAGCGCCCGGGAAAAGCAGTGGCAGGGGCTTCCTCTGACTCAGGCGGAGCGGGAGCTCCTTGCCGGTACCGAGCAGAAGATCCTGAACAGCATGAGGCTGTAAAAAAAAACGTTACTTCAGATATTCTTCAAAGGGATTCGCGCTTTCCAGCTGACTGCGGACAAAGCGGACGAATTCCTTTTTTCCTTTTGCGCGGACGGCGGCGTACAGCTTGTTCAGCCGGTATTTCAGCGTGCTTTCGCTGATGTACAGCTGGTCCGCGATGACCTCGTAGCTGCGGCCGTCCAGGAGTCTGGCGATCAGCCGCAGGTCCAGCTCGTCGCAGGCGGACAGGCAGTTTTCCAGTTCCGCCAGGGGCTGCACGAAGGGGACCGAGTAAAACGGGTCGTTGCCCGCCTGCACCGCCGGCATCTCCGAAACGGGGGCCGGCAGCCGGCAGTCCGTGCTCTGCCGCACCAGCAGCCGGCCGGGCACCGTCAGTTTGAGGGCGCAGACCCGCCCTTCCGGCTGCCGGGACAGCATCTGCCAGGCGTAGAAGCTGCTCTCCCCCACGGCGTAGTAATCCATGGTCATGGTGGTCACCGAAGGCGTGTAGTACCGTCCGATCACCTTGTCGCCGAAGGAACAGACGTACAGGTCCTCCGGGACGCGGATCCCCTGGCGCTTGCACAGCCGGATCAGCTGGACGGCCATGTTGTCGTTGGGACAGATCGCCGCCCGGTAGCGGTGCGCGCTGGCCAGGAAGGAGGAAAGCGCCGCCTCCGGGTCGTTCTGCCAGCGCCACACGTCCCTTTCGTCAACGGTCAGCCCCAGGGCGGCAACAGCGCTCATCGCCGCGTGGCAGCGGAAGGTGTCGTTGATGGAATGCACGCCGAAGCCCACCAGGGCAAAGCCCGTGCAGCCGATGGCGTACAGATAGTTGACCATCTGCTGGGTCTCCGACCGGCGCGACGGGGTAGCGCAGCTGATGTCCGTGCCGAACTGCTCGGCGTCCAGCCCGGCCAGCACGATCCGCCGGCCCTCCGCCCGCAGAAGCGCGATCACCCGCCGGACATAGGGCAGGCTGTCGCTGGCGATCAGGGCGGCCCTGGCGGCGTTTTCAAAGCGGTAGTCCGCCAGCGCGTGCTCGGACACGGTCACGATCCGCATACCGCTTTTCTGCGCCGCGGTGCGGATCCCCCGCAGGACCTCCCGGTAGGGCGTCGCGGCGGAGGAAGAGCTGTCAAAAAAAACCGGGATCACCGTTTCGTTCATGCTGCCAAACCGTCTTTCCGGGACCGCCCCCAGGAACAGGCGCGGGCCCAACGCGATACAAACATAATAATAAGAAACAGATTGAAATTTGTTGTTTCCGGATGGATATTTGACATTTACTCCATGAATTAATATTTTATCTCAGATTCAGCCTGCTGTCAATGCTAAATTTTCAGAAGGGACACTTTTGTTATTCAACTTTACGCTGGCGCCCAAACAGGATAAACTGGATACAAACAAGAAGGCTGGATGAATGCCTTCAGAATATGAAAGGAGTATCTGTCATGAAAAAACTGGCTCTTATCCTTGCGGTCACGCTGATGGTTTCCTGCTGCGCGTTCGCTAACGCGGAAGCACCGGTCACCATCTCCTACACCTCCTGGGCCCTGGCGGAAGAGCATCTGGTTCCCATCTACGGCGGTTCCTGCGATGCCTTCATGAAGGACAACCCGGACATCATCGTGGACTACTCCCAGACCAACCCCTACGCGGACTACCTCAGCCAGCTGAAGATCGCCGCGGCCAACGGCACCGCCCCCTATGTGGCCCACATCAAGGCGGAATGGCTGCCCGAACTGCTGGCCATGGGCGTGGTCAAGGACATCAAGCCCTATGTGAGCGCTGACATCGTGGGCGAGTACAACGCCGCCACCGTCGCCGCCGTTTCCGATGGCGACAGGATGGTCGCGATGCCCTGGTTCGGCAACACCTACGCGCTGTACTGCAACACCGCGCTGATGGCCCAGGCCGGCATCACCGAAATGCCCGCCACCTGGGACGAGCTGCTGGACGACGCTTACAAAATTGCCGAGCTGGGCGATGACATCTACGGCCTGGCGATCCCCAACAGCAACGGCGTGGAAGCCGGCGAAGGCTACAACATCCTGCCCGTGCTGTGGGCGTACGGCGCCGATTACCGCGACGCCGAAGGCAACCTGGCCCTGAACAGCGAGAATGCCGTCAAGGCGTTCCAGTGCATCAAGGAACTGCTGGACGACGGCGTCTCCACCACCGTCGGCAACTCCTTCAAGGACCTGCGCAGGCTCTTCGGCGAAGGCAAGATCGGCTTCTACTGGGATCTGGAAGCCACCATCAAGACCGCCGCTTCCGCCGCCGCCAATGAAGAAGAATTCTACGCGAACTTCAAGGCCATCGAAATCCCCGGCACCTGCGGCTACGCCATCAACCACTTCCTGGTCGTGTTCAACAACACCCCCGATGAACTGATGCCCGCCGTGGGCCGTTTCCTGGACTACATGACCGACGCCACCGTCATCGGCATCTTCTATGAAGGCGGACAGGGCAAGGTCTCCGGCCGCGCCTCCGTCAACGAAAAGGTGTTCGTGGGCGTCTCCGACACCTCCGCCGCCTACGTCGCCGCCATGGGTAAGGCCCTGCCGCTGCCCATCGACATCCACTTCATGGAAGCCGAGAGCAAGATCGTCGACGCGCTGACCATGCTGGCCCAGGGCGCGACCGCTCAGGAGGCCGCGGACGAACTCCAGGCCACCATCGAAAAGATCTACGCTGAATAACCGCACATTTCCGCATAAGAAGAGGGCATTCCCCTCTGAACAGATCCCCGGGCGGCGGGAACGACCGGTCCCGCCGCCCGGCGGAAGAATGATATCCCGCCTGGTTCCGCCCTGTGCAATGAAAGCCTCAGTTACACTGTCGGCCGTCATCCCGGGCGGAGCCGGGCGGGTATTGAATTATCGAGGGAAGATGTATGACCGTTCAGCATTTGGAAACAAAACAGAAAAAGAAAAAATCGGCCCGGGCGCGGGCGGACAGCTGGTTCGGCTTTGCGCTGACGCTGCCGGCCATCATCGTCCTGTGCATCGTGATCGCCCTTCCGATCCTCAAAGGGGTGCTGGTCAGCTTCTTTGACTACCACCTGCAGGACCTGACCAAGGACGCCTTCAACCTGGACGCCCGGACGATCGGCGGCCTGTTCAGCGGCGAGACCGCCCTGGTCAGCGATCAGCCCATCGTGCCCGCCGGCAGGGACAAAGGCGCTTCCGCCGTCATCAATTACTCCTGGAATAATCTCAAAAACTACAAGGACCTGTTTTACGTAAGGGAAGGCAAGTCCGTCCTTGAAAGCGAGTTCTTTCAGAGCTTCCAGAACACCGTGATCTTCGTCTTCCTCACGGTCGTCGTGCAGACGGTCATCGGCATGATGATCGCGCTGCTCCTGAATTCGAGAATCCGGGGAAGGGGGCTGTTCCGGGGCCTGCTGCTGGTACCCTGGACGATCCCTTCCGTTGTGGTCGCCATCCTGTGGCGCCTGATGCTGCACCAGGAAGGCGGCATCATGAATTACGCGCTGTTCATCCTGGGCTTCACCTCCACCACCAGGGTCTCCTGGTCCAGCTCCGTCGTGCTGGCCCGCGCCGCCATCGTCATCGCGGCGGTCTGGCGGCAGCTGCCCTACATGATGGTGATGCTGCTGGCCGGCCTGCAGTCGGTGGACCATTCCCTGCAGGAGGCCGCGCAGATCGACGGCGCCAGCGGCTGGCAGACCTTCATGCACGTCACCATCCCCTCCATCCGCCCGGTGCTGATCTCCGCGGTCTGGATCGCCATCATGAGCAACTTCCAGATGTACACCATCATCGCAAACCTCGTGGGCACCGGCAGCAAAACGGGCACCAACACCCTGTCCATCGCCGCCTACCAGGAAGCCTTTACCAACAACGACTTCGGCAAGGGCGCCGCCATCGGCGTGCTGTGGCTGGCCGTGCTGCTGGTGATCACGATCATTTCCAACCGGCTTTCCGCGCGCAGCGCGACGGACTATCAGTAAGGAGGCGGCAGATATGCGAAAGAAAACAGACGCATCCGCTTCCGGACAGAACGTCCCCGTGTACTTCTTTGTCCTCACCCTGGTCCTGCGCGTGCTGTGCGTCCTGCTGGCCGCTTTCTGCCTGTACCGGCTGTGCCAGCTGCTGAGCGGCAACAACATCGCCCTGTCCGGCCGGGAAATCGTGGTCCAGGTGCAGGACGCCGGCGGGAAGACCGTCTTTACCTCCCCGGACCTTCGGGAGCTGGCCGGGAAGGACCCACGGTCCGTGGCGCTTGAAGACGGGTACGCCTGCCGGATTTCCTCCCAGCGCAACGCCCGGAAAAAGTTCATCCAGGTGTCCCTCACGCTGACGGACGAAAACGGCCAGACCGTTTTCCAGGCCGAGCAGGAGCCCCTGCAGTTCACCGAGGAAGTGCGGGCGGACATTACGCTGGCCGCGGTCCGGGACGAAAACGGCGCGCTCACGGCGCAGGTCACCCCCCGGGTTTCCGAGGTGACCCACATCGACCACTACCTCATGTGGTATCTGCTGGGCCTTGCCATCGGCATCGCGGGGCTGATCGCCGTCGGCCTGGCCGCCAGGCCCTTCCGGCAGAACACCGGCATCGCCCGCTTCAGCCGCACCGCCGTCGCCGTGAGCCGCTACGTCCTGCTGGCCGTTATCCTGGTGGTCGCCCTGTTCCCGATCCTCTGGATGCTGTTTGCCTCCCTCCTGCCTTCCCAGCGGGTCATGCAGATCCCGCCGGTGCTGGGCATCACGTCCGAGAGCAGCTTCGCCAACTACATCAAGGTGTTCTCCCAGGCCAAGTACTTAAAATACTACCTGAACTCCATCATCACCGCCTCCGGGACCGTGGCCGTGGTGATGCTGATCGCCCTGCTGGCGTCCTACTCCTTCTCCCGCTACAGCTTCGCGGGGAAGAACGCGGTGCTGACGCTGATCATGTCCGTGCAGATGTTCCCCATCGTGGCCATCCTGATTTCCCTGTACGGCTTCTACATGCGCTGGAACCTGGTGGACAATTACTTCGGCGTCATCCTGGCGGACACGGTGCAGGCCCTGCCCCTGGCCATCATGCTGCTGCGTTCCTTCTTTGACACCCTCCCCCGCTCCTTGGACGAAAGCGCCCGCATCGACGGCGCCGGGCGGATCCGCACGATGATGTCCATCCTGGTGCCCCTGACCGTGCCGGGCCTGATCGCCGTGGGCATCTACACCTTCCTCAACGCCTGGGACGATTACCTGATGTCCCTGACCATCATGAAGAAAGACGTGATGAAGACCCTGCCCGTCGGCCTGGCCCAGAGCTTCCTGGGCGAATACGCCCACGACTACGGCGCGCTGATGGCGTTTGCCATGGGCGGCTCGCTGCCCATCGTGCTGATGTTCATCTTCTTCCAGAAGTACATGATTTCCGGCCTGACGGCGGGCGCCGTCAAAGGATAATCTGGGGCTGTTGCGCAGCCCCAACGAAAGGGGGACTGTGTCCCCCTTTCGAAAACCCCCAAAGCGCTTTTGCCTCTCGCCCCTGCGGGGGCTCCCGGGCGGCAAAGGC
>CAMJXZ010000148.1 GCA_946409855.1 uncultured Clostridia bacterium
GCGTTCGTTCCTCTTGGCGACCGTCGCGCCCAGCTTGTTGCTGTTCACGTCGAAATCATCAAACAAGCCCGCGAAATCGCTTTCCGACGCGCTGCCCTTGGCACTTTCCTCAATGTGGCGGAACACCGTTTCCAGGGTTTCATTCAGGTTTTCATCCTGCGCCGCCCGCTCGCACACGTTGCAGAACAGTTCGCTGGGCAGGATGAAGAAGCCCTTTTCCTCGATCAGGCTTTCCCGCGCCTGTTCCGCTACCTCATCGGTCAAATCCGCATACTCAAAATAGATATCCCCAGCTTCACACTCGCCGATATTGATATAGGTGGTCAGGTTTTCACTGATATAGCGGTAAAACATCGTGCCAAGCACATAATTCTTAAAATCCCAGCCGTCCACGCTGCCGCGGAGTTCATCGGCAATCGCCCAGATGGCGCGGTGCAGCTCGTCCCGTTCCTGTTCCTTCTTCACGTCAGGCATTTTGATTTTCCCCCCGAGTTGTATTAGCTGCAGTATAACATATTTCCCCCACCGCTTCAAGGCGGTTTTCCTTGCAGCGGCGGCAACCGGGCCGCCACCGGGGACGGACCTTGTCCTGAAACGGACGCGCTTGTCCGCAT
Source organism: uncultured Clostridia bacterium (assembly GCA_946409855.1). Lineage (GTDB taxonomy): Bacteria > Bacillota > Clostridia > Christensenellales > Aristaeellaceae > UBA4246. Next base: position 615 of record CAMJXZ010000148.1, read on the forward strand.
CCCCGGGCCTCTCCCTCTCCGGCAATGTATATCCCCGCTTTATGGCGGCCCGGGTGCCGCCGCTGCGGCGCTGCCCGGCCGTACTTCGCGGCCCGGCGATCCGTCCGCCCAACATCCGGGGAAACCGCTTACGAAACAGGCGGGCGGGAACAAAAAACGGCAGCAGCGGAGACGGCAACGTCAATGCCTCTGCCCCGCTGACGCAGGACAGAGGCATCGCATTTTATGATTCCATTCCTGTCGTTCTCCCCCGGCGGGCCTTACGGCATCAGGGCGCCGTCCTTCAGGGTCACCCAGATCGCGGGGCGGACGACGCCGGCGGGGTTGTTGATTTCCGTGTAGTAGAGGGAGGCGGCGTTGATGGGGCCGCCCATGACGTAGGCGGAGACGGTCCGGTTGTCCCCCGGGAGGCGGAGCCACCACCAGCCGGTTTCGCCGGCCAGGACGCCGGCGGTGTTGCCGCCCCGGCGGACGGCGTAATCGGTCAGGGGGACGCTGTAGCGGGCGCTGCCGCTCTCCGCCGCCAGGACGGGGAGGTACTTGCTGACCTCCGCGTAGCTCAGGAGGAAGACCTGGTCCCGGGTGGTGTCGACGCTGAAGGCGTAGCCTTCGGTGTACTCTTCCAGGGTGCTGACGATGACGGTGTAGGCGATGACATGCCTTTCATTGGCGGTGAAGGCGGCGGCCATAAAGTCCCGGTTCAGCCACTGGCGCAGGGAGCAGGCCGACCAGTCCAGGACGCCGTTGACGGTGTTGTAGGGCATGGCGTCCAGGCCGCGGCGGCTCAGGAGGAGGGCCTTGTCCCCCTTTACGTCCAGCACCAGCCATTCGATGGGCGTCCGGTCCTTCCCGGAGGCGGACTGCGGGTAACGGCCCAGGGTGACATATTGGCCCACGGTCAGGCGGGCGTTCCGCGCGGCGATGGCGGCGTCGCAGGCGGCGGCCTTCTGGTCCGCGTCCCGGTAGCCGGGGATGGATGCATAAACGGCCCGGGCGGCTTCGTAATCCCTGTCCTCAAAGAGGGACTCGGCCTTCTGGTAGGCGGCCTCGTTCTTTTCGCCGGTCAGGGCCAGGACCTGGGCCTGGAGGAGCTCGTTCTGCTTTTTCAGGGCGGCCAGCTGGTCCTGCGTGCTTTGCAGGGCGGTCTGCGTTTCGGTCAGCTTCTGCTGAACCCGGGTCATATCCGCCTGCAGCGTCTCATACGCTTCGTTTTTCGCGTTCAGGGCGAGCTGCACGGTTTCCAGATCGGCCTTCGTATTGGTCAGCTCCTGCTGCGTATCCGTCAGCTGCAGGGTCAGGGACCGGTTGGCTTCCCGTTCGGCCGTCAGGGACGCGGTCAGCTTGCTGACCTCATCCTGAAGGCCCGCGTTTTTGTCCTGCAGGGTGAGGTTTTCGTCCGTCAGGGACGCGTTCTCCTGCCGCAGGGAAGCGTTCTCGCCGGTCAGCGCGGACAGGGCGGCCTGGGCCTCGTCCAGCGCGGTCTGCCTGTTGGTAAGCTGCAGGGACAGGTCCTGGTTTTTCTTTTCCGCCTGGGCGAGGGATTGGTTCAGCTGATCGAGCTTGTCCTGCAGGTCCGCGTTTTCCGCCGTGACGGTATGGAAGGCTTCGGTCTGAACGTCCAGCCTGTTCTGAACGTCCGCCAGCTCTTCATCCTTCTTTTGAAGCGCGGCCTGCGCGTCCAGCAGGGCCTGCTTCGTCTCCTCCGCCTGGAGGCGCATCTGCTCCAGCGCGTCCGCGGACAGCTGCAGTTCGGTTTTCGTATCCGTCAGCTCCTCAGACAGCTGGGTGATCTGACCGTCTTTTTCGTTTGATTCTTCCGTCTTTTTGGCCAGCTCGTCCTGCAGTTCCTGCAGACGGCGGGCCAGGGCCAGGCTCCTTTCCGCCTCGGCCGCCAGGGAGCTGTTGGCAAAATACAGCTCCTTGCGGGTATTGGCCAGCTCGTCGCTGAGGCGGAGGGCGATCTCCTGGGCGGCGCGGATCTTGCCGACCAGGGCGGCGAGACGCTGCTGCGCCGTCTCCAGCCTGTCCTTGACCGCCAGGGCTTCTTCCTTGGCGGCGGCGAAATTCGCCGACATGGCGGACAGGTCCTCCTGGGCGCCGGCCAGTTCCTCCCGGGCCCGGGCCGCTTCCGCCAGGGCGTCCTGCATCTGCTGCGTGAGTTCCCTTTGGCTCTGCCGGCCGGCGTCCAGCGCGGCGCCCAGCCTGTACAGCTGGTCCTGCAGCGGGCCGCTTTCCGCCCCGGCGGGGGCAGGCGCCTGGGACACGCGGGCTTCGCCGACCGTCACCTGCAGAGGCGCGGCGGCGACCCCGACGGCCTGCAGGGCGGCGTTTTCGCCCAGCACCGTATGGACGGTCAGGCTGATGCGGAAGCTGCCCGGCGCGGCGTCCGGCAGCACCCGGACCCACAGGCCCCGGGCGGCGCCGTCCTCCAGACGGACCAGGTACGTGATCCGGCCGGAGGGGTCGATTTCACCGGGGGTCAGCACCTCGAAGACGGCGGGGTCGAGGCTGACGGACACCCGCAGCATCCGCGCCCCGGGCAGATTCCCGCTGACGGGGAAGACCGCTTCAAACGTCTCCCCCCGCGCAAGGACTGTTCCCGCGGATTCCGCCGCGCTCAGACAGGGGATGGCCAATGCAAGAATCAGCAGCAGCGAAAGGATTTTCCTCATGACAGTCCGCTCCTCCCAGGGTATGGATTGATATGGCTGAACCACAGACAGACGCCGGCGTCCGGCAGCAGGGCCCGCGGGGTGTGTTTCATTGGATCCGTACTGGTTCTATTATATGAAGAAGCGGCGGATTTTGCAACGGTTTTTTCGACGGGGAGGAGGGGATCCGATGATGAGCGGGTGATGAGGGCGGCGGCGATGTCCTGCTGTACTTTTCCGCCTGAAGATACGTCCGCAAAGCTGGACTGTTCTTCGGTGAAAATGTCCTGGGACCTTACAGGTCCCAGGGGTGCACCTCATCCGGCCCTCCGGGCCACCACCGGGGCCTGCCGGCCCGTCCTCGCTGAAAACAGGCCACCGGCCTGTTTTCCGGGCGCTGCGGACTCCCAATGGGGAAGGCTTTTGGGGCGGGCCGTCCTCACTGATAACAGGCCACCGGACAGTTTTACGGGGCCTCACAGCCCCCAGAGGGAAAGGATTTTGGGCGTTCCGGGTTGTGCAAGCTGACCTGGAAATGGTTGATTTCAAATCGTTCACTGCTTAACATCTTTTCGCATGGTTCTTTCCGCATGGTTTTTATTTCCTTTTTTTAATTCCCTTTTATATAAAGAACTGCCGCAGTTTTTTCTGCAGCAGTCTTTTTTATGATTCAGTTCTTCCCGGCCTCCCCGCGACGGATCTTACGGGCGCAGGGCGCCGTCCTTCAGTGTCACCCAAATTGCGGGGCGGACGATGCCGGCGGGGTTGTTGATGGACATGTAATAGACGGGGGTGGCGTTGGCGGTGCTGCCCATGGCCACGGCGGAGACGGACCGGTTGTCCCCCGGGAGGCGGAGCCACCACCAGCCGGTCTTGCCGCCCAGGATGCCGTTGGTGTTGCCGCCCCGGCGGGCTGCGTAGTCGGTCAGCGGGACGCTGTAGCGGGCGCTGCCGCTCTCGGCCGCCAGGACGGACAGGTACTTGCTGACCTCCGCGTAGCTCAGGAGGAACACCTGATCCTTGGTGGTGTTGACGCTGAAGGCGTAGCCCTCGGTGTACTTTTCCAGGGTGCTGACGATGACGGTGGGCACGATGACGCGCTTTTCATCATCGGTGAAGGCGGTGTTGATAAAGTCCCGGTTCAGCCACTTGCGCAGGGAGCAGCTTGACCAGTCATAGACGCCGTTGACGGTGTTGTAGGCCATGGCGTCCAGGCCGCGGCGGCTCACCAGGAGGGCCTTGTCGCCCTTTACTTCCAGCACCAGCCACTCGATGGGCGTCCGGTCCTTCCCGGCGGCGGACTGCGGGTAGCGGCCCAGGGTGACATACTGGCCTACGGTCAGGCGGGCGTTCCAGGCGGCGATGGCCTCGTCGCAGGCGGCGGCCTTCTCGTCCGCATCCCGGTAGCCGGGGATGGTCACGTAGATGGCCCGGGCGGCGACAAAATCCCTGTCCTTAAAGAGGGCTTCGGCCTTCTGGTAGGCGATCTCCTTTTTTTCTTCCGTCAGCGTTTGGACCTGCTCCACGGCTTCCTGCAAAGCGGCCTTGGTTTCATCCAGCTTCTGATTGCTCTCTTCCAATTCCTTTTGGAGGTCATCGCAGACGATGGTCTTCTCGTTCAGTTCCGCGATCAGCCTGGCTATCTCGTTCCGGAGGTTCTCGTTTTCTTCGTTCAGGGCTGCGTTTTTTGTTTTCAGATCATCGTTTTCTTTTTTCAGGGCCGCGTTTTCTTCAGTCAGGTCCCGGTTCTTCCGCTTCTCCTCCGCCAGGGCATTGCTCAGCTCGGTCAGACTGCCCTGCACCGACGCCAGCTGGTCCCGCAGGCTCTCGTTTTCCGCCTTCAGGGCTTCAAAGTTTTTGGTCAGCTCCGCCAGGCCGGCCTGGAGGCCTTCGATCTCGTTTTCCTTCTGTCTGATCGTTTCCTGCGCCGCTTTCAGGTCTTCCCTGGCCTGGGCCAGCTGGGTCTTCATCTGTTCCAGCGTTTCCCGGGTCAGATACAGGTCCTTCTGCGTATTTTCAAGGTCGGCGGTCAGATGGACGATCTGATCGTCCTTTTCCTTCACTTCCTGCGTTTTCACTTTCAGCAGGGCTTCCAGTTCCTCCACCCTGGCGGCCAGGGCTTCGTTCTTTTTTATTTCGGTATCCAGCTGGGCTTTGGAAAAATACAGCTCTTTCCGGGTATTGGCCAGTTCGTCGCTGAGCCGCAGGGCGATCTCCTGGGCGGCGCGGATCTTGCTGATCAGGACGGAAAGCCGCTTGTGCGCCGTCTCCAGCTTATCCTTGACCGCCGTGGCTTCTTCCTTGGCCAGGGTGTAATTCGCCGTCATGACGGCCAGGTCTTCCTGGGCGCCGGCCAGTTCCTCCCGGGCCTGGGCCGCTTCCGCCTGGGCTTCCAGCAGGTGCTGGGTAAGCTCCTGGCGGCTCTGCCGGCCGGCGTCCAGCGCGGCGTTCAGCTTGCCGATCTGGCCCATGAGGGGGGTATCGGCAGGGGCGGAGCCCTGGGCCGCGAGGGAGGCGCTGACCGTCACCTGCAGGGGCGCGGCGGTGACCCCGACGGCCTGCAGGGCGGCGTTTTCGCCCAGCACCGTATGGACGGTCAGGCTGATGCGGTAACCGCCCGGCACGGCGTCCGGCAGCACACGGAGCCAAAGCCCCCGGGCGGCGCCGTCCTCCAGATGGACCAGGTACGTAATCCGGCCGGCGCTATCCATTTCACCCGGAATCTGCACTTCAAAGGCGGCCGGATCGCAAAGGACGGATACCCGCAGCATCTTCGCCCCGGGCATATCGCCCCGGATGGGGAAGACCGCTTCGAACATCTCTCCCCGTTCAAGGACTGTTCCGGCGGATTCCGCCACGCTCAGACAGGGCATGGCCAGCAGCATAACCAGCAGGATCGCAGTGATTTTCTTCATAGCAGTTCTTCCTCCCAGAATATATTGATAAAAAATTGAAGGAGCGGAATGTGTGAACGCCGGTATCGGGCTTGCAGCGGCTTGCCTTCCTGCGCTGTTTTCCTTCCATTCCTTGACGGAACAGCCGGAAACTTATATAATAGGATCAGCAAGTAATGTTCACGCAGGAAAGGAGGCGGCGTCTCCTCCGGGGAGGCGCAGATGAATATGGCAACACTGCATAATACCGCCGCAAAAGGGGATTTCGCAAAGACCGTGCTGATGCCCGGCGACCCGCTGAGGGCGAAGTTCATCGCCGACACCTACTTAAAGAACGCGGTATTGGTCAATAATGTCCGCGGGATTCAGGGATATACCGGAGAATTTCAAGGAAAAAAAGTTTCCGTCATGGCGTCCGGCATGGGGATCCCCTCCATCGGCATCTATTCCTATGAGCTGTTCAACATGTACGACGTGGATAACATCATCCGCGTCGGCTCCGCGGGGCTGGTGGACCCGCAGCTCAAGATCCGCTCCGTGGTGGCGGCGATGAGCGCCTACTCGAACTCCGCCTACGGGGCGCAGTTCGGATACCGGGGCAACCTGGGCGCCTGCGCCTCCTGGAAGCTGCTCAAGGCGGCGGACGAGGCGGCCCGGCGGCTGGGCGTGCCCATGTACATCGGGCCCACCTGTTCCTCCGATACCTTCTACGACGACAACAGCCAGCTGGAAGTGCTGCAGAAGATGCACGTGCTGTGCATGGAAATGGAGGCGTACGGCCTGTACCTGAACGCCGCCCGGGCCGGGAAGAACGCGCTGTCCCTGCTGACCATTTCCGACAACCCCTATACCGGGGAAAGCTGCACCCCGCAGGAGGTGCGCGAAACCTTCACCCAGATGATGGAGATCGCGCTGGAGATCGCGTGAGGCTGCTGGTCTCCGCCTGCCTGCTGGGGGTCTGCTGCCGGTACGACGGCGCGTCCAAACCGGATGAAAACGTCCTGGCGCTGGTCAGGGAGCATACCCTGATCCCCGTCTGCCCGGAACAGCTGGGCGGGCTGCCCACCCCGCGCTGCCCCTGCGAGCGGCAGGGCGGACGGGTCGTTTCCCGGGAGGGGGACGACCGCACGGCGGCCTATGCGCGGGGCGCCGCTGAAGCGCTGCGGTTGTGCCGGCTGTTTGCCTGCGGGGCGGCGGTGCTGAAGGCCAGGAGCCCGTCCTGCGGAAGCGGGACGATCTATGACGGGACCTTCACCGGGACGCTGACCGGCGGCGACGGGGTCACGGCGGAGCTGTTCAAACGGGAAGGGATCCCGGTGTACACGGAACAGGATCTGCCCTTCGGAAAAGCGGGAGAGGCGGCGGAAAGCTGACTTTTTTCCCGGCGGCGGGATGAATCGGGCGCGATGGATCGTTGTATGGGTGAGCCGTCATCCGGATGGGCGCGGTATGCGGGATGATCCGTTGGCCAAGGGCAGATGATCTTGCGGTGAACCTCATCCGGCCCGCTGCGCGGTCCACCACCGGGGCCTGCCGGCCCGTTGTCGCCTTCCCTCCGGGGAAACTGACGGATGAGATCAGCCTTTGGCTGAACTGCCAAACAGGCCGGATGAAGTGTATCCGCGAACCGGAT
>CAMJXZ010000149.1 GCA_946409855.1 uncultured Clostridia bacterium
CCCCTCTTACTCAGTACGCTGCCTAATATTCAAGAATTAATTGGGGGAGCAATAAGTTCGTCAAACAGCCCGATAAAGCGTTCCTTTGTCTGACGGACGATATCCAGCGCGATCGCCTCGTTATAGGCGTGCGCGACATTGTTTCTGGCTTCCAGCGCGGAAAGCCAGCCTTCTTCGTCCTGGATCATCCTCGCCCGATAGGCGGTTTTGAGGATCTGCCTCGGGGAGCCGGTTCTGCTCTCGTCAAAACCGGCATGCTCCAGCGTTTCCTTGATGGCTTTCCACGCCTGTTCAAAACAAATCTCGAACAGGGCGACCATTCCCGTCAGCTCCACCGTGCCGTAAGGTTCGGCATAATCGCGTATCATTTTCAGATTCGCCAGCGCTTTGCGGAAATTCTCAACCTTTTGCATAAAGCACCTTTCCTTCCCGTTCAATGCTTGCAAGTAATTCAGCCTGCACCGGACGGTCAAGGTTTACAATATCATAGATCAGCAGTGTTGACGTATCTTCATCAACATCCAACGCAAATCTGCTGACCGCGCCGCCCGATACAGCCAGGTCAATATCGCTGCGCTCATGGAAGTCGCCCCTGGCGCGTGAACCAAAGAGGATAACTTTGGCAAGACCGTTCTTTTCGGCAATGGATCTGATCTCCCGGATCAGGGAGTCTCTCATACCAAACAATCCGCGTCTCCCCCTTTCACTCTCATAAAAAGCATTCACTCGTCCCTTTTCCTGCCGCATTCCGGGCAGAACTTGCTGGAGATGTTTTTCATGCCGCAGGGGCAGTCCCAGGTTTCCGGCCGTTTGCTGCCGCAGTTGGGGCAGAATCTGCTCGTGATCCCCTTTTCCCCGCAGGCGCAGTCCCACGGCCTCGGCGGCTCCGGCTTCCGGCTGCCGCATTCCGGGCAGAATTTGCTGGTGATGCCCGTCTTCCCGCAGGCGCAGGTCCACCCTTCCGGGGCAGGCGGCTGCACCATGCCGGCGGCGCTCTGCATGACCGGCCGGATCGCGTCCTTCGTCATGCCGATCACGCTGCCCACCGTCCCCAGGCCCACGCCCAGCTGCATGGCTTCCCCGGCGATGCCGGTGATGCCGGCGCCGCCGTTCTTCATGGCTTCCAGGCCCACCTGGCGGGCGGTTTCCTGCTGGTAGGTGTAGCCCTTCATGCGCATTTCCTGCGCCTCAGCCTCCGCCTGCAGCCGGTAGGCCTCCGCCTCCGCCTGGGCTTTGATGCGGGTCGCGTCGGCGTCTCCCTGGGCGCCGATCACCTTCATGCGCGCCGCTGTCTGCGCTTCCACTGCCTTTCGCTCAAAAGCGGCTTCCGCCTCAGCCTTTTTGATCTGTTCCTCCCGGACGCGCAGGTACTCCTCCGCGTGCTGCTGCTTCATCCGGCGGAAATTGGGGTCATCGTCCGGCGTCACGATGTTCGATACGTAAAATTCCGGCATCTCCAGCCCGTATTCCTTCAGGTCCGGATTGATCGCCGCCTTCAGCGCCTGGCTGATCTGTTCGATCCGTTCGTCCAGTTCCAGCACGCTCATGTGGTTTTCTTTGATAACGCGGGCCAGACTGCCCTTGACCCTGGTCATCACCAGGGTGCGGAAATAACCCAGCTCCCCGCTGAACACCTGGTCGCGGGTCAGGCCGTCCGTCGTCCCGACCACCTTGATCACCAGTTTCCGCGGGTCCGTCACCCGGAGGTTGAAGCTGCCGGACGCCCCCAAATCCACATGGATCCCCGTGGCCGGGTCAAAGAGACCTACCTTGCTGTTCGTCCCCCATTTGATGCCCATCTGGGTGGCCAGGTTGACAAAGTATACTTCCGCGTGAAACGGCTGCCCCTGAACCGGCAGGGGATACAGGCTGTTCATCTTGGGCATGGCGCCCGTGTCCAGCGTATACCGTCCCGCCCGGAAAGAATCCAGCGCCTCGCCGTTCCGGAAGAAAATGGCTTCTTGGCTCTCATGGACGATCAGCTGGCTGCCAGTCACAAAATCCGTGTTGGGGTGCTTCCATACAAAGGTATGATTGTCCCCCTCGTAGCGGATCACGCTCGGGATGCCGGCCTCCCGTTCCTGCGAAAGCTTCACCTGCGCCTGAACGTCCTGCGCCGTGTCGCACATGGGGCATGTAATCTGCACGGCGGATTTATCCGCCTGCAGGCGGCATCCGCAGACGGCGCAGCGGAAATGCACCTGGTTCATGAACGTTTCATCCGTCACCAGCTGCGCGCGGCAGACCGGGCATTTCGCGTCCTTCCCCTGGGCCTGGTCGTAGACAACGGTATTGCCGCAGGAAGGGCAGGTGCGGCTGGTCATGCGGTCCGTTTTCACATCGATGACATAGCCGCAGGAACAGTTGATCTTCTTGCGGGCAAAAAAGCCGGTGTTCGCTTCCGCGTAACGGTGGCAGACCGGACATTCTATGATGAATTTGCTCATACGTTTTCCTCCCTGTGCGTCATGACGGATTGAAATGGATCGGAAATGATTATTCAAAAAACCAGGAACGCAAAGCATCCGCTGAATGATCTTATCAATTGATTATATAATAAAATCAGTCACTTTTCAACGTTTGCTTCTAAAAGATGTTCAATTTGCCTTCAGCCTGTCTTTGTTCAGAAAAGCCCAGCGGGAGAGGCATGCCTCCCCCGCCGGGCCTGTGTTTGTATTCGGAACGTCTTGACGCCCCCGCCGGACCGGTCCTCTTTTTACTCCAGCGTCTTGGCGTGCTTGGCGACCTTCTTCTGCTTGAAGAAGCCGCCGGCCAGTTTGCCGACCCCCTTGACGAAGCCGACGGCGTGGCCGTTCACGATGTCCAGGATGCCGTCGCACATGTCCTGGCTGACCATGCCGCCGGCCATCTTGCCGATGGCCCGGATGGGCATGTTGTAGATGAAGGTAATGTTCAGGTTCGGCTCGCCCTTTTCGATGGATTTATTGAGCATATTGTCCATCACCTTCCAGACCAGGCGGGTCTTCAGGCTCTTGGCGTAGTACAGCTGGGCGATGGCGTCGTTGGCCTGGATGGTGCCGCTCCACTTGCCGTCCGGGATCGGGTGGCCCAGGAGGGCTTCAAACTCGCTGTCCGGCACGTTCTTAATGGTGGCGGCGTAGTAATCGGGCAGCTTTTTCGGGTCCTCGCAGGCCGGGGCGCCGGTGCCCGTTACGTCCACCGTGCCGGTCAGCCGGATATCATGCACCGACGCGCCGATCAGGATGTCGTACTTCCCGCCGTCCACCTCGAAGCGGTTGGTCTTGCTGTTCCAGTAGCGGAATGCCTTGTCGTCCAGCGGGATCACGACCTGCTTGCTCTCCCCCGCCTTCAGGAACACCTTCCTGAAGCCCTTCAGTTCCTTCGCCGGGCGGTAGACCGTCGGCTGCTGGGCGTGCACGTACAGCTGGGCGACCTCCGCGCCGTCCCGGCTGCCGGTGTTGGTCAGGGTGAAAACGGCTTCCTTGTCCGTCACCTTCAGGTCGCTGTAGGCGAACGTGGTGTAGGACAGGCCGAAGCCGAAGGGGAAGGTGACGGGGATCTTCGCGCTTTCATAATACCGGTAGCCCACGTACAGGCCCTCCCGGTACTCCACATTCCGTTCCTTGGCGGGGAAATAGGGGGCGGTAGAGCAGTCCTCATATTGAACCGGATAGCTTTCGCTGAGCTTGCCGGAAGGGTTCACCTCGCCCAGGATCACCTTCAGCACCGCCCCGGCGCCGGCCTGGCCGCACAGGTACCCGTGCACCAGCGCCTTGCACTGGGAAAGCCAGGGCATTTCCACGGCGGACCCGGCGGACAGCACCACGATCACATTCGGGTTCGCTTCCGCGACGGCGCGGAGCGCGTCCGTCTGGCACTTGGGCAGGGCCAGGGTATTCCGGTCCAGTCCTTCGGATTCGGCGATCTCGTCCAGGCCGATGTACATGAGCACATAGTCCGCCTTCTTCGCCAGCGCCGCCGCGGCGTCGATCATGCCCTGGTCGGTGCTGCCGTGGCGGGGATACGCCGGGGCAAAGCCCACCACGTTCAGGTCAAAGCCGCCGATCACGTCCATGGTATGGTCCAGCTTGGTGCAGTTGACCACGGAGGACCCGGCGCCCTGATAGCGGGCCTTCTGGGCAAACTCGCCGATCACCGCCACCTTGGCGCCCTTGTTCAGGGGCAGGATGCCGTCCTCATTCTTCAGCAGCACGATGGATTCCTCGCTGCACTTCCGCGCGAAGGCGTGGTGGGCTTCCTTGTCAAAGGGTTTGCCCTTGTACTGATCCACCCCTTTCCGGGTGGCCAGCATCACGTCCAGCAGTTCATCCACGCGGACGTCCACTTCCGCTTCGCTGATGCGGCCCTCGCTCACCGCTTTCATCAGCTGCATGGGGCTGTCGCCGCCGGTAGAGGGCATTTCCAGGTGGGAACCGGCCCGGACGCCTTCCACAAAGTCGTTGCAGGCGCCCCAGTCCGACACCACAAAGCCGTCAAAGCCCCATTCGTCCCGGAGGATTTCCTGCAGCAGGTGGGCGTTTTCGTTGGCGTAAACGCCGTTGATCATGTTGTAGGAGCTCATGATGGACTTGGGATGCGCTTCCTTCACCGCGATTTCAAAGCCCGTCAGGTAGATTTCCCGCAGGGTGCGCTCGTCCATCACCGAGTCGGACGCCATGCGGCGCAGCTCCGTGTTGTTGGCCGCAAAGTGCTTGGGGCAGGCGGAGACGCCCTTTTCCTGGATCCCGCGGATGTAGCCGGCCGCCATCTTGCCGGCCAGGTACGGATCCTCGGAGAAGTATTCAAAGTTCCGCCCGCAGAAGGGATTGCGCTTGATATTCATCCCGGGGCCCAGCAGCACGCAGACATCCTGGCTGGCGGCCTCCGCCCCCAGGTGCCGGCCCAGCTCCTCGCCCAGCTCCGGATCCCAGCTGTTGGCCATGGTGGCGGCGGTGGGATAGCAGGTGGCAGGGACAGACCCGTTCAGCCCCAGCTGGTCGCCGGCCCCTTCCTGCTTGCGGATGCCGTGCGGCCCGTCAGACAGCGTCACGTTTTCAACACCCAGACGGCGGACGCTCTGTGTCTGCCAGAAATCCCGGCCGGAAAGAAGATGGCATTTTTCTTCCAGGGTCATCTGGGAAATGATATCCTGATGCTTCATGATGGTTCTCCTCCCTGTCGACTCGATGAACGGAATGTTCCTTTGATCGGTGAGACGGTCATTTTCATTTGTGATGGAAAAATTATATCATACATTTTTCTTTCTGTCACTAACTGATTATGAAATAACCGTAAAAAAGGGCCGCACCGGCGCGGAAAGCCGGGCGGTCCCTGCTGCTGTATGGCTGGTCCGTATGCTGATGCGCATCAGCGGCGGCCGATGTCCGTATCGTCCCAGGACAGCTTGTTGTGGGCCTTGATATAATCGATGATCTCATCCGTGTAGCCGAAGGCCAGGCAGACATAGCTGTCCGCCGCGCCGTAGTACACGGCGACCCGGCCGTCCCTGGGGTCCTGCAGGGTGGCGCAGGGGAAGCAGACGTTGGGCACAAAGCCCCGCTCCTCGTACCATACTTCGGGCGTCAGCAGCCAGCTGTCGCTGCGGTAGAGCACTTTGGAGGGTTCGTCCCGGTCCAGGATCGCGCCACCGATGGAATAGACGTAGCCGTTGCAGGTGCCGCTGACCCCGTGGTAGAAGAGCAGCCAGCCTTCGCTGGTCTCGATGGGCGCGGCGCCGCCGCCGATCTTAAGGCTTTCCCACCAGTTGCCGCTGCGGCTCATCAGGTGGCGGTGCTTTCCCCAGTATTTCATGTCCGGGCTCTCGCTCATGAAGATGTCGCCAAAGGGGGTGTGGCCGCTGTCGGACGGACGGGACAGCATGACGAAGTTGCCGTTGATCTTCCTGGGGAACAGAACGGCGTTGCGGTTAAAGGGCAGGAAGGGATTTTCCAGCCTGGTAAAGGTACGGAAATCCTTCGTCTTGGCAATGCCGATGGCGGCGCCCCAGAAATCCTGGCACCACATGATGTAATAGGTATCCTCCACCTTGACCAGGCGGGGGTCGTAGGCGTAGACGGGCATAAAGGGCTCGCCCTTTTCATCCACGAAGGGGATCTTTTCCGGGCCGATGTCCCAGTGGACGCCGTCCTTGCTCTTGCCCAGATAGATAAAGGAAACGCCGTTCGTCTGCTCCCCGCGGAACACGCCGATAAAGCCGTCCTCCCAGGGCATCACGGCGGAATTGAAAATCCGCGCGACCCCGGGGACCGGGTTCCGGTCGATGACCGGGTTTTCGGTATAGCGCCAGAGCACATGGTTGTTGCCGTTGTTTTCGGGCTTGTCCTGCCAGGGCATCTTGTCCGGCACGGGGGCCAGGATCTGGTATTTGGGCATAATCAATCCTCCTGATACAATATCGGTCAGCCGGGATGTTCCGGCAGATCATTCTCTGGGGGCAACGTTGTCATAGCTGCCGTAGCGGAGCAGCGCTTCCAGGATTTCCGGCACCCTGGCGGTATAGTTTTTCCGGTCGACGATGCAGAAGGTTTCGCCGGAGCCGCTGTAGTTGTTGTTGTCCCACCAGACCACGGGGATGTTGCGGCAGGCCGCGGCGACCGCCGCGTAGGCCGTGTAATTGACGCGGTCCTGGAGGTTGTTCTTGTTGACGCAGCCAAATTCCCCCACGACCACCGGGATGCCGTTCACGACGTACTTCTTGTACAGGGACGCCATGGCCTGGGCGATCGGCTGGATCTTGCCCTGTTCCTGCAGATCAAAACTCTTGACGGGGCTGTGGATGTCCAGGGCGAAATCGTAGGGTGTATAGGTATGCACCGTGACGATCAGCCGGTTGTCCGCGCTGTCCGCCGGCAGGACGAAGGAATCATCCAGCACCGGAGCGACCGCGTGGGCATAGCCGGGGATCATCAGGTACCGGTCCGCGTTATGGCCGCCGCTCTGCCGCACGATGTCCACGAAGAGCTGGTTAAGGCGGTTGATGCAGTCCGCCGCTTCCAGGCAGCCCGGGTTGCCGGCGCTGAAGCCCCATTCGTGGTCCGTGCCCACCTGCCGCGGTTCGTTGATGGGCTCGAAGATCAGATGATCGTCATAATCCTTAAACCGCCCGGAAAGCTGGGTCCAGATGCTCTTCATATAGGCTTCCGTATTCGCGTAGTATTCCTCGGAGGGATAATACCATTTCTTGTCCACATCGTGGTGGGCGTTCAGGATCACGTACAGGCCTTTCGAAATGGCCCAGTCCACCACCTGCTGCACCCGGCTGAGCCAGCGCTCGGAAATGGTGCCGTCCGCCGCCACATGGTCATGCCAGCTGACCGGCATCCGGACGGTGCGGATGCCCGCTTCCTTCAGGAAATCAAAGAGGGGCTCCTGGATGACGTCCTTTTGCCAGGAGGTTTCCAGGGTCATTTCGTCGGCGTTGCGGTTCCAGTCCCCCTTGGTCGCCTCGAAGGTGTTGCCCAGGTTCCAGCCGGCCCCCAGGGCTTTCATAAACGCCATCGCCTCATTTTCCGGGATCGTCTGCTGTTTGATGTTGGTGATTTCCGGTACCGCCGCCTGTTCCCCAACGGCAGTGCCCAGCAGCACCAAAGCAGCCAGCGCAAAGCAAAGCAAACTGAGCCATCGTTTCATAGTAGCCTTCTCCTCTCATCCGCGCAAATTCCTGATCCGGGTCGTTTGTCCTATCATGCCATAACGGCGCGATTCTGTCAAGAATAAAGATCGGGATTCACGTAAAACCGCCGCCGCGGAGTGCCGCGGCGGCGGGGTCTGCTGTCAGGCCGAATGGG
>CAMJXZ010000150.1 GCA_946409855.1 uncultured Clostridia bacterium
CTTATTCTGCCCAAACAAAAGAAGCTAAGCCCATCATCTGCAAACACTCTAAACGCTGCCTTTTAAATCTATCTAACCCAACAGGAGGAAAAGATGAAACGCGCTGTCTGTATGTTCCTGACCCTGGTTCTGATGCTGTCCGCCATTTCCTGCCCTGTCCGGGCGGCTACCATCAGCATTACCTGCAATCCGGGGGAAACGATCAATGTAAATTTTACATTATCGGAGGACGGCGAGCAGCCGGAAGGGGTGATGGGGCGGCTTGAATATGATACGGATGTTTTCACCGTCATTCCTTCCCAGTACCTGATCGGGACAGACGGCATCAACATCCTGAACCGGGAGCCGGTCACGATCTCATTCCGGGTCAGCAAATACGCGCCGGTGGGGCAGTACAGCATAGAGGTGAAAGTGATCGAAGCCTATGACGCGGATGGGAAAGAATACAAGAATGTGCGAATCGATCCGGTACAGGTCACGGTGGAGAGTGCGGCGACGGCCACGCCTGAGCGTCAGCCGGAACCGACGCCGACAGGCAAACCGCTGCCGCTGCCGTCGGCTGACAGTAAGGGGAAAAACCAAATCAAAGCGGGGGATTACGTGACCTTCGGTCGCTATCCGCAGACAGCAGAAGGAAACGACCAGACGCCGATTGAATGGCTGGTGCTGGATGTTCAGGGGAATAAAGCGCTGTTGCTGAGCAGATATTGTTTGGATGCAAAACCGTACGATGCAGATCATTGGCTTTATTTTACTTGGGTAGTGGTTTCACTTCGCGCATGGCTGAACAATGAATTTCTGAACGCAGCATTCATCGGAAAGGAGCAGCAGGCAATCCTGATGTCGAATGTGGATTGCAGTGCAGGTTGGGGAACCGATACACTCCATACACAAGACAAACTCTTTTTGCTGAGTTACTCGGAAGCGACTCGTTATCTTAGAGCCATATCGGAAGACACCACGAGCATGATATTACTAGCGGCACCAACCGCGTATGCAATCGGTCAAGGAGCGCTCACAAACAGCAGAAATAAGACCGCTGAAGGAAGAGGTACGGGATCGTGGTGGCTTCGGTCAGTCGGCAGCCGTAGAGAAAGCGCCGCACTCGTGGATGCTGATGGATCTCTTAGCTACATCAATGCCCATGCTAGCACCGTTGCCGTTCGTCCCGCTTTATGGGTGAATCTGGACGCTGTCAGCTTCTGATCCTGAAGCGGCATAATATGCGGCATCACAAGCAAACATCCGCCTGACCGAAATCAGACGGATGTTTTTCTTGAATCGACCGTGATGATGATATTATGCGTCCTGCTCCGGAAACGGCAGCTCATACAGCTGCCGCAGAACAGCCAGATGCTCTTCGGAGCCGCTGGACAGGATGCGCACGGTGCCGGACTGGGTTTCCGGGCAGAGGAGATTGCGGGCGGCCAGGACCCGCCGCAGCTGCAGGACGGTGCCCTCGTTCCCGTCCAGCACGGGGACGGCGGGGAAGAACCGCCGGACGGCTTCCTTCAGGAACACGTAATGGGTGCAGCCCAGGACGATGGCGTCCACCTGCCGGGCCTGCCAGGTGGAAAAGAGGGTTTGGAGATAATCATGCAGGGCAGGGGAAGAAAAATCCCCCCGTTCCACGAACTCCATGAGGCCCGGGCAGGGAACGGACACGGCGTGCTCCCCCCACTGGGAGGAAAGCAGGCTGTACTTTTCGCTGGAAAGGGTGCCGGGGGTGGCCATGACGAGGATGGCGCCACCCCGGTACAGGGCGGAGGCGGGCTTCAGCGCGGGCTCCATGCCGATGACCGGGATGGAAAGCTCCGCCCGCAGTTCCTTGGCGGCTTTCGCGGTGGCCGTGTTGCAGGCGAGGACCAGGGCCTTGATATCACTGGCCAGCAGCAGGCGGACGGCGGAGCGGACCAGCGCCAGCACCTCTTCCTTGGATTTGGTGCCGTAGGGGGCGTTCAGCTGATCCCCGTAGAAAATATAGTGTTCCCGTGGCATGAGGGAAACGGCCTGCTTCAGCACGCTGATGCCGCCGGCTCCGCTGTCCAGCATGCCGATGGGAGAGCGCGCGTTCAATTGCCTGCCCCTTCCTGTTCGATATTCAGCAGCCATTCCGGCTTCGGCCCGCGCCCCGCCTGGAGCAGGGCGTCAAAGAAGCGGATGACCGGGCCGTCGTTGCCGTTGTTGACGGTGATGGCCATGACGCAGCCGCGGTTATCGAACTGAAGGCCGTCCATAAAGCCGTACAGATCGTCCGTCGGGATCCCGTACAGGTGGGTTTCGGCCGTCCCGGTTTCTTCATTCACGATCGTCAGCCTGCAGCTGTCCAGGGTGAGGCCGTCAGCGTTGATGGTGCCGTTTTCCACCAGTTCGTCCAGGGGCATGAACCAGCCCTGGGTGGCGATGGACTTGAAGGTCTTGGCGGGGAGGAGGTAAATGTCCCCGTCGGCGGCGGCCAGCCGGGTCATCAGCACCATGCCGGTATAAACGTCCTCATCGCTGGCGGGCAGCATGGTGACGCCCTCCACCAGCTCCATGTCCGGCACGGCCTGCTGCTTGAGGGGCTGGAAGAAGCTGTCCATCAGGTCGTCGGTCACGGTGGCGCTCATGACGTAGACGTCCACCCGCTTGTCCTGAGGGGAACGGTAGGCAGTCTGCGTGAACAGAAGATCGACCCCCACCCAGATGCCGACGGCCAGCAGCAGGTATTTCCAGAAATCATAGGTCAGATGATTCCGGATTTTATTCATGCTGAGTCTGTTTTTTACGGTCATAAGCAAACCTCGTCATGAAAAACGGAGATACGCCCAAAGGGGAAACTCCGTATCTTATTTCATATGTATTATAATTGTTTTTGGGCCGGATGACAAGACAGGAAAAGCCGTGCGGGGCACGGCTTCACATTTCTGCCACTTTCCGGCGGGGAAAAAGCGGGGGACGGGTCAGCTGTCCGCCGGGGCGGTGACCAGCAGCAGATCCTTCGGGTGCCGGTCCACCAGCAGGTGGCTGGTGATATCGCCCGCGTGGGTGCCGTCGCAGAAGATTTCCGCGGTGTTGGCGGGGGAACGGATCAGGTCGATGCGGATGATGTTCCGGTCGCTGACCACCATGGGCGAGGTGTCCCGGGAGTGGGGGCAGATGGGGGTGGCGCAGAAGGCGGGCACGTCCGGCGCGATCACCGGGCCGCCGGCGGAATGGTTGTAGGCGGTGGAGCCGGTGGGGGTGGACAGGATGATCCCGTCCCCGATCCAGTGGGCGTGGGTGGCACCGCTGTGAACGCTCAGCTCGATGGTCTCCCCGAAGCGGGATTTGACGACGGTGATGTCGTTGAGGGCGTAATGCTCCTGCCCGTTCAGCGAAAAGCGGAGCAGCGACCGGCGGGACAGGGTGAGGCCGTTCAGAAGGTCCGGCGTGCTGTCCGTCAGGGCGGACAGGGGCAGGGCGCACAGGTAGCCCAGCCGGCCGATGTTGATGCCCAGAAGGGGCTTCTGCACCCGGACAGCCGTCTGCGCGGCCCGCAGGACGGAACCGTCCCCGCCGACGGCCACCAGGAGATCGGCCTCCTCCGGCCCAAAGGAAAGGTAATCCTTCCGGCCGGCCACGCCGAAGAGCTGCTCGGCGTGTGCCGGGGACATGGCGCAGCCGGCCTGCCAGACGTCCCTGAACTGGCGCAGGCAGGTGAGCAGCGCTTTTTCCTGGGCGTTTGTAAAGAGGTTTGGACAGAGGTAAAGCTTCATCGGGAGACACCTCCGGGCGGGATCAAAGATCGATTTCACGGACAGGGGCGCTTTCGTTCCGGCAGCGGGCCAGCAGCGGGTCGACCGTATCCCGGAGGAACGCTTCCGTCTGCTGCGCGGCGCAGCCGGTGTAAAGCGCCGGATCCAGCCGTTCCTGCAGCTCGGAAAGGGTAAAGGGGAAGGCGTCGTCCTCCGCCAGGGCTTCCAGCAGCGCGGGGGGCGCTCCCTCGTCCTTGACGCGGCGGCCGGCCAGCATGGACTGCACCCGGATCCTTTCATGGAGCTGCTGCCGGTCCCCGCCCTGCTGAACGGCTTCCATCAGCAGGTTTTCCGTGGCCATGAAGGGGAGCTCGTCCGTCAGATGCCGCCGGATCACCTTTTCGTGGACCACCAGGCCGGAGGCGATGTTGAGGAACAGGGCCAGCACGGCGTCCGCGCAGAGGAACCCCTCCGACAGGGAGACGCGGCGGTTGGCGCTGTCGTCCAGGGTGCGCTCCAGCCACTGCTCCGCCGCGGTCATCAGGCCGTTTTCGGCGTTCAGGATCAGGTGGCGGGACAGGCCGCTCATCCGTTCGCAGCGCATGGGATTGCGCTTGTACGGCATCGCGGAGGAACCGACCTGGCTGGCTTCAAAGGGTTCCTCCACCTCTTTTTCATGGGCGAGCAGGCGGATGTCCGCGGCAAACTTGTGGGCGGTCACGCCGATCTGCGCCAGGAAGGAAAGGACGCGCCCGTCCCACTTGCGGCTATAGGTCTGCCCGGTGACCGGCTGGGAGGCGGAAAAGCCCATCTTCCGGACGATCGTCTCGTCCAGCTTCCGGACGCTTTCATAGTTATCGTTGAACAGATGCAGGAAGCTGGCCTGTGTGCCGGTGGTGCCCTTGCAGCCCAGCGGGCGGTGGGCGGCCATCAGATGTTCGCACTCCTCCAGGTCGCTGATCAGGTCGTTCAGCCAAAGGCAGGCCCGCTTCCCCAGCGTGGTGGGCTGGGCGGGCTGGAAGTGGGTGTAGGCCAGCACCGGCAGGGACTGCCAGCGGGCGGCAAAGTCCCGCAGGGCGGCAATGACGCCCACCAGCCTCGCGTGGATCAGCCGCAGGGCGTCCTGCGTGATCAGGCTGTCGGCGTTGTCCCCCACATAGCAGCTGGTGGCGCCCAGGTGGATGATGGGCGCGGCCAGGGGACACTGGTCGGCATAGGCGTGGATGTGGGCCATGACATCGTGGCGGAGCGTTTTTTCATAGGCGGCCGCGGCGTCAAAGTCGATATCGGTCAGGTGCGCCTTGAGCTCGTCCACCTGCTGCCGCGTGACCGGGAGCCCCAGCTCCATCTCGCTTTCCGCCAGGATGACCCATAGCTTCCGCCACAGCTCCGCCCGGTGGCGGGCGGAAAAAAGGCGCTGCATTTCATCGCTGGCGTAGCGGGTGGAAAAGGGGGAAACATAACGATCCAGCTCCTGCATACGGATAACCTCCAGAACGATTCTGAGAGCATGTTATTACAAAGAAAGGAAAAAAGCAAGTTCGGTCCCGAAAAAGAACAAAAAAACGATGAATGACCGGTCTGTACGCAAAAGAAAACCGGAACCGGGCTTGCAATCCTGCAAAAAAACGGCTATAATGAAAAAGGTATGTTTGCGCCTGTACTGGAGTGCAAATCTGTTTTTTATGTCCGTCAGACAAGGGAGGATATCATGAGCAAGGTTGTCGTATTCGATCATCCGCTGATTCAGCACAAACTGAGCATCATGCGGGATAAAAACACCGGCTGCAAGGAATTCCGCGAACTGCTGGAAGAAATCTCCATGCTGATGGTTTACGAGGTGACCCGGGATCTGCCCGTCGAGAAGGTGGATGTGGAAACCCCGATCTGCAGGACCAAGACGAATATGCTGGCCGGAAAGCCCATCGGGATCATCCCGATCCTGCGCGCGGGCCTGGGCATGGTGGACGGCATCATGAACCTGATCCCCAACGCGAAGGTGGGCCACATCGGCCTGTACCGCGACCCGGAAACGCTGAACCCGGTGGAGTATTACTGCAAGCTGCCGGAAGACGCCGAGCACCGGGAGCTGATCGTGCTGGACCCGATGCTGGCGACCGGCGGCAGCGCCAGCGCCGCCATCACCTTCATCAAGCAGCGCGGCTGCAGCAATATCCGCCTGGTCAACCTGATCGCCGCGCCGGAAGGCATCGAACGGGTGCGGGCCGAGCATCCGGATGTGGACATTTACGTGGCCGCGCTGGATGAAAAGCTGAACGAGCACGGCTACATCGTACCGGGTCTGGGCGACGCGGGCGACCGGCTGTTCGGCACCAAATAACCGCTGGAAGGGCAGAACGTGATGAGATTTGACCCGGCCGTGCGGAAACAGATCATGGCGGTTTCCGTCGGAACGCTGCTGCTGGCGGTGCTGATGATCGGCGTGTTTCTGGTGATCGGCAAGTTTGAATGGACGGTTTTGACCGGTGCGGCCCTGGGCTCGCTGACCGGGATCGCCAATTTTGTGCTGATGGCCGTGACGATCCAGAAGGCGGCGGACTCGGTGCAGCCCTTCACGCCGGAACAGATCGAGGAAATGGACAGGCGGGAAGAGGAGGCGGAAGAACCGCTCACCGGTTCCTTCACCAAGGGCTCGACCATGAGCGAAAGCGCCAGGCGCAGCCAGAGGCGCATCCAGCTTTCCTACGCGCTGAGGATGCTGGGCATGGGCGCCATGGCGATCATTGGCGCCGCGCTTCCCTGGTTCAATACCTACGCATTTTTGATTTCTCTTTTGTTCCCGACCATCATGATCCGTGTCATCGGGCTTATGTCCCGCAAAGGAGGCTGATCAAAACGTGAATAAAAATACACGCTCGCGTGTGGTGGATATTCTGCTGATCCTGATGATGGTGCTTCCGTTCGTCGCGGCCATCACCCTGAAGGTGCTGACCACGCCCCGTTCGGAGGAAATCTCCATCTCCGGCGCGCAGATCTATCTGACCATTCCGATGCCGATTATGGACCTGACGATCACCTCCTCCCAGATCAATTCGTGGGCGGTGATCATCGCGATCTTCGGGCTGTGCCTGTACCTGACCCACGGCATCCAGGTGATCCCCAATTCCAAGCGGCAGCTGCTGGCGGAATGGATCGTGACCAAGGTGAACAACCTGATCCGCAACAACATGGGGGAGCGCTTCATGGCCTTCGCGCCGTTCGTGGCGGGCATCATGGCGCTGTCGGCGTTCTCCAGCCTGTCCAGCCTGCTGGGGCTGTTCCCCCCGACGTCGGACATGAACATCGTCGCCGGCTGGGCGATCCTGGTGTTCGTGCTGATCACGCACTACAAGCTCAAGGGCGGCGTGTGGCCCTATGTCAAGGGGTTCTTTGAGCCGGTGCCGGTCTTCGCCCCCTTCAACATCATCGGCGAGCTGGCGACCCCGGTGTCCATGTCGTTCCGTCATTACGGGAACGTGCTGTCCGGCGTGGTCATTTCCACCCTGATCGCCCACGCGCTGCAGGGGCTGACCAAGCTGGTGCTGGGCTGGCTGCCGGGCGTGCTGGGGCAGTTCCCCTTCCTGCAGATCGGTCTGCCCGCGATCCTGTCCCTGTATTTTGACATTTTCAGCGGCCTGATGCAGGCGTTCATCTTCGCGATGCTGACGATGCTGTATATCGCCACCGGCTTCTCGGAGGACGCGTACAACGAGCGCATGGCCAAGAAGAAAAAGAAAAAGCTGCATGCCGCCGGCGCGGATGCGTGACAAAGGTTTTCTGGCCCGAAAAAGGCCCGGAATATATGAGGAGGTACATGTATGGAAACTGTAAGTCTGGCTGTAGGTTTGATTCTCATGGGCTGTGCGATCGGCGCCGGTCTGGCCCTGATCGCCGGTATCGGCCCCGGTATCGGTGAAGGCAACGCTGTCGCCAAGGCCTGCGAGGCGATCGGCCGCCAGCCCGAAAGCAAGAGCGACGTCACTTCCACCATGATCATGGGCTGCGCCATCGCGGAAACCACCGGTCTGTACGGCCTGATC
>CAMJXZ010000151.1 GCA_946409855.1 uncultured Clostridia bacterium
GTCATTCCGGGCGTTTCCGGTTCTATGATCCTGCTGATCCTGGGCTACTATCACTCGGTCATCGGCGCGCTGAAGCATTTCGACTTTTTCGTCCTGCTGCCCTACGCGCTGGGCCTGGTGATCGGCATCGTGTTCATCGCCAAGCTGATGAACTACCTGCTCAAAAAGCACAGCGCCCTGACCTTCTCGGCGATCCTGGGCCTGGTGGTCGCTTCGCCGGTGGCCCTGCTGTACCAGAACAAGGCCTGCTTTGACATCGCCACCCCGGGCAACTGGGTGGCCAGCGCCGTCTGTCTGGTCGTCGGGTGCGTGGGCGCCTGGCTGCTCAGCCGTCTGGGAAAGGAAGGCGCGTAAGATGATCCGGGCATGGGAGGAACGCCTGTCCGGCCTGCTTGCGCAGACGCAGGCGCTGGCAGGCGCGCTGAGCGAGGCCTGCGGGGCCTTTGAAAAGGCGTCCGTTCTGCCGGACGCGGACGACCGGGAAACCGCCGTGGATTCCCTGGATGAGGCGGCGGACTGTCTGACGGACGCCGAAAACTGCCTCATGGAAGCGCTGTCGATCCTCCGTCAGGCGGACAAACAATAAAAAACGCATACGCGTACACATGGAGAGCATGATGGATTTGGTCTGGGTATTGAATCTGTTCTGCTCTCTTTTTGGAAAGGGGATACCGGAATGAAACGGACGGTTCTTGGGCTGCTGGTGCTTTTGCTGATTCTGTGCTGTTTCGCGTCATCGGCGGAAGAAGCGGGGCTGCGCTATGAATGGGAGGACGGTACCATGCTGGGCGGCGCGCAGGCCGTGCGCATGGGCGGGCGCGGCTGGGCTGAGCACGTGAACGCCGGGGAAGACGGCGTATCCCTGACCGTGGACATCGGGGAGGACGGCTTTTACGACCTGACGGTCTGCCAGGCGGGCCAGGGCGGCAGAAAGGAAAACGACCTGTTTGTCGACGGCGAGCGGGTGGGCAGCACCGTGGCCCAGTCGACGGCGTATACGGAGCATACCCTGCCCCGCGTCTGGCTTCAAAAGGGCGCGCACGAGATTGCCGTCCGGCCGGTCTGGGGGTATGTGAACCTCGATTACCTGCTGATCACTCCCTCCGAACCGCTGGCGGCGGACCTGTACGATGTGCGGCCTGTGCTGTGCAATCCCGATCCGTCCCCGGAGGCGCAGGCGGTCATGGACTGGCTGTGCGAAGTGTACGGCAAAAAGATGATCTCCGGCCAGTACCTGAACGAAGGGGACCGGGGGGCGGAGATCCGCGCCGTCGAGCAGGCGACGGGGGGCCTCAGGCCCGCCCTGCTGGGGCTGGACCTGCTCAATTATTCCCCGACCTCCGTCAGCCTGGGAACGCGTCCCATATCGGTGGACCAGGCGATGGATTACTGGAAGCAGGGATACCTGATCACCATGTGCTGGCACTGGGTGGCGCCCAGGCCCTACGTCAACACCCGGGACAACAGCTGGTGGGGCGGCTTCTACACCGAGAAAACCACCTTCAGCCTGAAAAAGGCCATGAGCGGGGAGGACCCTGCGGGGTATGACCTGCTGATCAGCGATATGGACGCCATCGCCGCCCAGCTGGCCCGGCTGCGCGACGCCGGCGTGCCCGTGCTCTGGCGGCCCCTGCACGAAGCCAGCGGCGGCTGGTTCTGGTGGGGCGCTTCCGGGGCGGAGCCGTATATTCAGCTCTACCGGCTGATGTACGACCGCTTTACCAATGTCCATGGGCTCAACAACCTGATCTGGGTCTGGAACGGGCAGAACGCGGCCTGGTATCCGGGGGACGACGTGGTGGACATCATCGGCGAGGACATTTACGCCGGCAACCACGCCCACGCCTCCCAGAGCGCGGCCTTCCTGCGCTGCGCGGAATACACGAAGGAACGGAAAATCATCATGCTGTCCGAGTGCGGCTGCGTGCCGTCCCCCATCGCCTGTGAGCGGGACGGGGCCATGTGGAGCTCCTGGGCGGTATGGTGCTACGAGTTTGTCCTGAAAAACGGCGGATACAACGGGGACTACACCAGCCCGGAGACGCTGAGGATGTTCTATGAGCAGGAAAACGTCCTGACCCTGGCCGACGTGCCCGCCTTCGGCCGGGCGCAGAACACGCAGGAGGAACCGGAAGAAACCGCCGCCCTTTCCTGGAACTTCGCCGACGCCGCCGCGCTGACCGGGAACGCCCGGAAAAACGGAGACGAGGTGGAGCTCTGGGGGAACGATGAACAGGATACCGCCGCGATCACGGCAGACATTCCGGCGGACGGGGACTACCGCCTGATCATCCTGCAGGCCGGCATCGGCGGGGGCAAGGAAAATTACGTTTACGTGGACGGCGAGCTCCTGGGGAACACGGTCGTTCAGGGAGAAGCGGAGGAAGCCTGCGACTTCGGCGTCCTCACTTTGGCCAAGGGCACCCACGAGATCCGTATCGGCGCCTTCTGGGGCTGGGTGCGGCTGCTCCGCCTGACGCTGGTGCCCCAAGGGGATGAGAACGCGGCGCGGCGCTATGAGTTTGAGGACGGCGAGCTGCTGGGCGCCGTGCAGATCGGCGGCTTCGGGGCGGACCGGTACGCGGAGCTCCGCTCCAACGACGAAAACGACGGCGTCACGGTGACGGTCTCCGTGCCGCAGGACGGGTTTTACGACCTGACGGTCATCCAGAACGGCATCGGCGGGTACAAGGAAAACTATCTGGCCGTGGACGGGGAGCGCGTCGGGAACACCGTCGTGCAGGGAACCGCGCGGGAGGAATGCGTGACGGAGCGCGTCTTCCTGACCGCCGGCGAGCACCGGATCACCGTGACCTGCTTCTGGGGCTGGGCCGACCTGGACGCGCTGGTGGTGACGCCGTCCCCGGCGCAGGAATGAAGGAAACCGGAAATATGACAACAGGAAGACTGTGAGGAGAGCAGCATGAAAAAAATCATTTCCCTGAACAGCGGCTGGAAGATGCGGCCCGCGGATGAAAGCGTCTGGCTGGACGCCAAAGTGCCCGGCTCTGTCTACGCGGACCTGCTGGCCGCCGGGAAAATGGAGGACCCCTTTTACCGGGACAATGAATACGCCGCCTTCGGCCTGATGGAGAAGGATTATCTGTACGAAAAGCGGTTTGAACTGCCCGCGGAGGCGCTTTCCGGCCCGTCCCTGGACCTGGTGTTCCTGGGGCTGGATACCATCGCCGATGTGACGCTCAACGGGCAGGACATCCTCCGGGCGGACAATATGCACCGCACCTGGCGGGCGGACCTGCGGCCCTTCGCTCGGGCGGGGGAAAACACGCTGCGGGTGCTGCTGCATTCGCCCGTCCGCGCCGCCCGGGAAGCCTACGCGCGGGAACCGCTGGGCGGCTCCCAGGACGCGGTGGCGGGCTTCCCCGCCATCCGCAAGGCCCACTGCATGTACGGCTGGGACTGGGGCCCCCGTCTGCCCGACGCCGGGATCTGGCGGGACGTACAGCTTGAAATCACCGACCGGGCCCGGCTGGACAGCGTGATGGTCCGCCAGCGCCACGAAGCGGGGAAGGTGACCCTGTCCCTGCGGGCGGAGGTAACGAACGTCGCGCCGGACGGGAAGCGCCGGGTGCTGTACACCCTGACCGGGCCGGACGGGAAGACCGTTTTTGAAACGGAACAGGGCGAAGCCGTGATCGGACAGCCCCAGCTCTGGTGGCCCCTGGGCGCGGGCGGCCAGCCGCTGTACACCCTGCATACCCGGCTGGTTGCGGAAGACGGAAGCCTGCTGGACGAGGATACCCGGCGGATCGGCCTTCGGGACATCCGGGTGATGCAGCCCATGCAGGAAAAGCATCAGGGCTTCATGATCCGCGTCAACGGGCAGGACATTTTCGCTATGGGGGCCGACTATATCCCCCAGGACTGCGTCCTGCCCCGGGTGACGGAGGAAAAGATCCGGGCGCTGCTTTCGGACTGCGCGCTGGCCAACATGAACTGCCTGCGCGTCTGGGGCGGCGGGTACTACCTGCCGGACTGCTTCTACGACTGCTGCGATGAGCTGGGCATCCTGGTCTGGCAGGATTTCATGTTCGCCTGCGCGGTGTATTCCCTGGCGGGCGGCATGGAGGAAAACCTGCGGGCCGAGTTCCGGGACAATATCGTCCGCCTGCGCCACCACGCCTGCATCGCCCTGTGGTGCGGCAACAACGAGGTTGAAACCGCCATCAACGGCAAATGGTATCCCCTCACCCCGGCGCTGCGCGGGGATTACCAGCGCCTCTTCATGGGCATCCTGCCGGAAATGATCCGGCAGTTGGACCCGGACCGCTTCTACTGGCCCTCTTCCCCTTCCTCGGACGGGGACCTGCAGACGCCTTCGGGCGAGGCGTGCGGCGACGTCCATTACTGGGACGTCTGGCACGGAAACAAGCCCTTCGCTGATTACCGGAACCACGACTTCGGCTTCGTGTCCGAGTTCGGCTTCCAGTCCTTCCCGGCGATGAAGACCATCGAATCCTTTACCCTGCCGGAGGACCGGAACATCTTTTCCTATGTGATGGAAAAGCATCAGCGGAATTTCTCCGCCAACGGCAAGATCATGAACTACCTGAGCAGCACCTACCTGTATCCGTCGGACCTGTCCCGGCTGGTGTACGCCAGCCAGCTGCTGCAGATGGAGGCGATCCGCTGCGGCGTGACCCACTGGCGCAGCCGCCGGGGGGAATGCATGGGCGCGATCTACTGGCAGCTCAACGACAACTGGCCGGTGGCCAGCTGGGCGTCCATCGATTACTTCGGCCGCTGGAAGGCGCTGCACTATGACGCCAGGCGCTTCTTCGCCCCGCTGCTGCTGGCCTGTGAGGAGGAAGGGGAGCATACCCAGCGCGTCAACGTCAACGACGAGCGGCCTATGAGCGCCGTCCGGCCGGGGGCCAGACTGACCGTCGTCAACGATTCCCCGAAGGATCAGTGGGTGCGGGTATGCTGGGCGGTCTGCACGGCGGACGGCGGCAGGACGGACCGGACGGGCGAAACATCCCTGACCGTGCCCGCTTTTTCCGCCGTGCCGGTCAAGACCCTGGTCTTCGACGGGCTGGACCCCAGGACCCATTTCCTCTGGTACACGCTGGAAACCGGGGAGGAAACGGTCAGCGCGTCCTCGGCGCTCTTCTGCGCACCCAAGTATTTCCGCTTTGAGGACCCGGAACTGACCGTCACCCGGACGGGAGACACGCTGACGGTCCGCGCGCGGCGCTACGCCCGGATGGTCGAAATCACCGGGGCGGACGGGGACGCCGTGCTGTCGGACAATTACTTTGACATGCTGCCCGGGGAAAAGACGGTCAGGATCCTGCGGGGCGGCGCCTCCCGCTGGCAGGCGCGGAGCGTCTATGACATCCGGTAAAAGTCCGACGTAAAATCTGGAAAAAAATTTTCCGGAAATGACAAAAAAGTGTTGACAAAGCCCCCGGAGGTGTGGTATACTTCAATCGAACCAAGGGAAGAAGACAAAAAAGCCTGGCAAGGCGGAAGGGGGCGATTCCAGTGTACGATGCAGAAGCAATACTGTCTGTCCCGGCACTGTTCGCCCGGGGAAAGGCCTGAAGAAGTAAGAAGAAAGCACGAAAGCTAAAAGGTGCTGATATGACAATGCGTCATCCAGTCAGGCTGACCTGAAGGAACAACCGGGAACATCCCCAGAAAAGCACCGCAAAGGCGGTGGGGGAATGGCGCACGTCAATGGCCGTCAGGCAGGGAACAGCATGAAAACGGTTTTCTCCTAATACATACAAGATGATGATAAGCATGCTGAAGACCCTGAACCAAGGAGGAACACGAGCCTGACGCCCGGCAGATGAACAACTGAATAAAGGCAAGAAACTCACAGCAGCATGATAAACGGTCATGCTGCTGTTTTGTGTGCCGGGGAAAATGTTGCTCGGTGGCTGATCCGGGCGCGTCAGCGGGCGTCCCGCGCTGTGTTTACAGGTTCTTCCCGTTTCTGAAAGGGCAGCATCAAATCCCGGCCCCAGGATCCTTCGCGGGAGGCCGGGATCGCGGCGGCCGGACCCGGCATCCGCTCAGGAGGACGGCTCCGGGTGAGCATTGGGCAAATGCGGGCTGCTGTCGGTCGGATGCCCGGCGAAACGGGATGCACAGGCCCTTTCCCAGGGGCCACCCCGGATGTCATTCTGAGCGATGAAAAAGGCTGGCCCCATCGGGCCGGCCGCGTCGTGAAGAATCCGTTCTGCGGCGGGAGCGCGGTGCGGGGATGGAACGAAAGTGTTCTTTGGAACAGCAGAACGGATCCTTCACCCTGGCGTTTGCCTTGCGGCGGCAAACGCTTTTCCGGGTTCAGGATGACACCCGGGGGGCGGCGTTGGGCGGAGAAGTGCTTTGGCCGGCAGGCCGGGAAAACCGGGTGTATCATGATCCGATGGCAGACGGCAGCGGATGAATAAGCCGGCTTTCTGTGTCCTGCCCGATCAAAGACAACAACGGTCCATCAGCCAACCAGGATGACACCTGGGGGCACATACATTGTCGGGCAATCGGATGCCCGGCAAAACAGGATGCACAGCCCCTTTCCCCAGGGCCACCCCCCGGTGTCATTCTGAACGACGGAGAAGGCCGGCCTCATTGGGCCGGCCGCGTCGTGAAGAATCTGTTCTGCGGCGGGCGCACGGTGCGGGGAAGGGACGGTGGTGTTCTTTTGAACAGCAGAACGGATCCTTCACCCTGGCGTTTGCCTTGCGGCGGCAAACGCTTTTCAGGGCTCAGGATGACACCCCGGGGGGTGGTGTTGGGCGAAGAGATGATTTGGCCGGCAAGCCGGGAAAACCGGGTGTATCATGATCCGATGGCAGACAGCTGCGGATGAATAAGCCGGCCTTCAGTGCCCTGCCCCGATCAAAGACAACAGCAGTCCATCAGCCAACCAGGATGACACTTGGGAGTGCAGAAATTGGCGGGCAATCGGATGCCCGGCGAAACGGGATGTACAGCCCTTTCCCCGGGGCCAACCTGGATGTCATTCTGAACGACGAAAAAGGCCGGCCTCATCGGGCCGGCCGCGTCGTGAAGAATCTGTTCTGAGGCTGGAGCACATTGAATGAAATGGACGACAATGCTCTTCTGAACACCAGAAAGGATCCTTCATCCTGGCGTTTGCCTTGCGTTAGGGGATTTGGATGCGGGGGACGAGGCAGTGATCCTGATCGATCTTCCCCATTTCCGGCACGTGATCCCATTCCTTCCGGGAAGAAATCTCTTTTTTTCTCCTTTGGCAGGAATACCGGCCCGCCGCGGCGAATATATTCTGTTCAGCCGCGTAAAGGGCTCTGGGCCCCGCGGCGGCAAAAAGGAGGATGTCCGGATGATTGTGGACGAGCAGCTCAGGGAAACATATCTGCGCGGCGAAACGATTTATGACGGCAAAGTGGTGCACCTGGAAAAGTGGGAGGTCGCGCTGCCCAACGGCGGGACCGCGCTGCGCGAGGTGGTCAAGCACGTGGGCGCCGCCGCCATCGTGCCGGTGGATGATCAGGGCAACATCACCCTGGTCCGGCAGCACCGGGTGGCCATTGATAAAATGACGTGGGAAATTCCCGCCGGCAAGCTGGATGCGCCGGGGGAGGACCCCTTCGTGTGCGCCAGGCGGGAGCTGGAGGAGGAGACCGGCCTGAACGCCGCCAACTGGCAGCTGCTCAGCAGC
>CAMJXZ010000152.1 GCA_946409855.1 uncultured Clostridia bacterium
TTCCCAGGCTTCATAGGCGTCGCCGGCGTTGATGCCCGCCCGCATCCGCTTGTACGGGGAAATGGACAAAAGGCCCCACAGGACGCCGGTCACAAAGCCCAGCACGAGGAAGAAGGTATAAAGGCCAGTACTCGGCATGGATGATTCTTCGGACATTCGGATCGCTTCCTTTCTTTCATATGGTGGTCATGGGATGGATTCATCATAGTATACCGGAGGGCCCCATGTCAAGAAGAAATAACCGTTCTGGCCGTATTTTTTCCGTTTTTATCTGTTTTGCGGGAAGCGGATCCTTCCGCCGGCCGGATTGAAAGGAAGGGGAAAAGGTGGTATAATCAACAGGTATCTGATGCGTTTGGGAGGGATGTACATGACGGTGCTTGAACAGCTGAACCGGCCGGAGCTCTATCTGATCTGCGGCGGGATCATTCTCTTTATCGCCGCGGTCTGCGTGGTGATGATGGTGCGCGCCTGGAAGGCGGGCATAAGGCTTGGGATGGACCCCGCGCGCATGAAGCGGACCATCGTGGCCAGCGCGACCTTTTCGGTGCTGCCCAGCGTGGGGATCCTGCTGGGCGTGTTGGCCCTGAGCGGCAGCCTGGGCACCCCCTGGCCCTGGCTGCGTCTGTCCGTGATCGGCGCGCTGCACTACGAGACGCAGGTGGCGGAGGCCGCGGCGGAGCAGATGAAGATCCATCTGGGGGCGGATCAGATGACCCTGGAGGCCTTTGCCACGATCGCCCTGGTGATGAGCGCCTGCATCATGTCCGGCCCGGTGCTGGCGGCTGTTTTTACGCCGCGCTACACAAAGAAGCTGCAGGGGCAGGGAAACGCGCCGTCCAAAGCCAAAGGCGGCTTTGGGGATCAGGCGATGGTGGCCATGTTCATCGGCATGGTCAGCGCCTATATCGGCAGCTACATCGGCGGCTTTGTGTCCGGGGAGGGACGGTTTGCCTTCCGGGGCAGCTGGCTGCCGCTGGCGGTGGTGCTGGTATCCGCCGCGGTGATGGCCGTGCTGACCTGGCTGAGCGAAAAGAAGAAGATGCAGTGGCTGGACAATTTCTCCATCGCGGTCAGCATGCTGTGCGGCATGGCGGCCGCCGCGCTGCTGGGCTGAAAGGAGGACGGTGCAATGAAACAGGATTCATCCTATGAACAATACCTGAAGGGGACCCACCGCCTGGGCAGGCTGGTATCCGCGGCGGTGCTGGTCATGCTGCTGGGCGCGCCGTTCCTGATCGGCGCGGTGCTGGGCGTGTCGCCGGACCTGGGCGCCGCGGCCCGGGGCTTTCTGTCCGTGGGGCTGGTGTGGATCGTGTCCGGCGTGGTGGAATACCTGGTCTATACGCCGATGCTGGGCGCCGGGGGCAGCTACCTGGCTTTCATTACCGGCAACCTGATCAACATGAAGATCCCCTGCGCGATGAACGCCCGGGAGCTGGCGGACGCCAAGGCCGGCACCCCGGAGAACGAGATCATTTCCACCCTGTCCATCGCCGTGTCCTCGCTGGTGACCGTCGTGGTGCTGGCGCTGGGCGTACTGCTGATGATCCCCCTGCAGCCGGTGCTGCAGAGCCCGGCGCTCCGGCCGGCCTTTGACTGCGTGGTGCCGGCCCTGTTCGGGGCGATGGCCTGCCGCTACTACCGCAGGAATTTCAGGATTTCGGTGATCCCGCTGGCGGTGATGTCGGCGCTGTTTGTGCTGGTGCCTTCCCTGACAAGCTCCACCAGCATGATGATCATCCCCAGCGGCGCGCTGGCGATCGGCCTGGCGTACTGGTTCTGGAAGCGCGGGCAGAAGGAGGGATAAGCCATGGCGGTCCTGTGGGTCCTGCTGGGGGTGCTGTGCGCCCTGCTCGCGGCGCTGGCCGCTGCGGTTCTTCATACGCTGACGGTGCCGAAAAAAGTGTCTTCCTACGTACCGGCCCCGGATCCCGCGCGGGCGGAGGCCTATGCGGAAAAGCTTTCCAGGATGATCCGGTGCGATACCGTTTCCGTGCCGGAGACGGACCAGCGGGAGCGGTTTCTCCGGTTCCACGAGGTGCTCAAAGACCTGTTCCCCCTGGTCCATGAGCGCCTTGAGAAAACGGAGATCGACGGGAACCTGCTCTATTTCTGGAAGGGCAGATCGGACAAAAAGCCCCTGGTGCTGATGAGCCACCAGGACGTCGTCCCGGCGGAGGGGGAATGGATCCACCCGCCCTTTTCCGGGGACATCGCCGACGGCAAGGTCTGGGGGCGCGGCGCGTCGGATACCAAGTGTTCCCTGATGGCCTTCTTCCAGGCGGCGGAGGAACTGCTCGCCCAGGGCTACGTGCCGGAGAACGACGTGTATCTGTCCTCCTCCTGCACGGAGGAATGGGCGGGGGACGGCTGTCCCAAGCTGGTCCGGGAGCTCACCCGCCGGGGCGTACGGCCCTGGCTGGTCTGCGACGAGGGGGGCGGGATCATCACCGACCCCATCGGCGGCATTCACGGCAATTTCGCGATGATCGGCGTGTTTGAAAAGGGCAAGGCGGACGTGCTTTTGACCGCGCGCTCCAACGGCGGGCACGCCAGCGCCCCGCCCGCCCATTCGCCGGTGGCCCGGCTGGCCGCCTTCGTCCACGAGGCGGAGACGAGGCCCGTCTTCCGCCGGCATATGGCCAAAGAAGTCAGCGCCATGTTTGAAACCCTGGCGCCCTACGCGTCCTTCCCCCTGCGGCTGGTGTTCACGAACCTGTGGCTGTTTAAGCCCCTGCTGCTTCTCGCGCTGCCCGCGATCAGCGCCCAGGGCGGCGCGATGATCCGCACCACGGTCGCCTTTACCATGCAGTCCGGCTCGGACGCGTTCAACGTGATGCCGCAGAAGGCCACCCTGGGCGCCAACGTGCGCTTCATCCCGCACCAGGGGATGGAGGAAAGCCTCGCGGTCCTAAAAAAGCTGGCGGACAGGCACGATCTTCAGATGGAGGTGTTCCACGCCTCGGACTGCTCGAAAAAGACGGATATTTCGGGCGAGCCCTTCCGGACCGTGCAGGAGGTCGTCGCCCGGACGTTCCCCGGCTGCGCGGGCAGCCCATACGTCATGACCGGCGCGACGGACGCCCGGTTTTACCAGGATATCTGCGACAGCGTGGTGCGTTTCGCCCCAGTGATCTACGGGCCGGAGCAGATGAAGGGCATGCACGGGCTGAATGAGAACATTGAATACAGCTGCCTGCCCGGCGCGGTCGATTTCTACAAGAACCTGATCGACAGCGTCCGGTAAAGCGGAAGGGAGGAACATACGTGAAAATCGTCGTTCTGAACGGGTCCCCGGCCGGGAAGGACAGCATCACGCTGTACACGCTTCTGTACATCCAGAAGCATTTCCCGGAGCACGAGTATGAGATCCTGCACGTCGGCCAGCAGATCAGAAAATACGAAAAGGAGCCTGCCCTGTGGCGGCCGGCGCTTGAGGGGGCCGACCTGATCCTGTTCTGCTACCCGGTGTACACCTTCCTGGTGCCGGCGCAGCTGCACCGCTTCATCGAGCTGGTCAAGGAAAACGGGCCGGACCTTTCGGGAAAGTACGCCACCCAGCTCAGCACCTCCAAGCACTTTTACGACGTGACCGCCCACAATTTCATCCGGGACAACTGCGCGGACCTGGGGCTGCGGTATGTCCGCGGCCTGTCCGCCGACATGGACGATCTGCTCTCCGAAAAAGGGCGGAAGGAAGCGCTGGCCTTTTTCCGGTACGTTTGCTGGCACATGGAAAAGGGTTTCTTCGAACCGTCGCCCCCCAGGCCCGCGCCGGGGATGCCCGTTCCCTGCAGCCCTGAGGCGGAGCGTCTTCAGGCCGCCGGCCCCAGGCGGGTCGTCATCGTGGCGGATTATACCCATTCCCCGGACGGCCGGCTGCAGGCCATGTGCGAACGGCTGAAAAACCGTCTCCCCTGCGAAACGGAAATCGTGAACATCCAGGAGTTCCCCTTCGCGGGCGGCTGCCTGGGCTGCTTCCACTGCGCGGCGGACGGCAGGTGCGTCTACAAGGACGGGTTTGATACCTACCTGCGGGAGCACATCCAGAGCGCGGACGGGCTGGTGTACGCCTATACCGTCCGGGACCACAGCATGGGGACCCGCTTCAAGCTCTTTGACGACCGTCAGTTCTGCAACGGCCACCGGACGGTGACCATGGGCAGGCCCGTGGCCTACCTGGTGGACGGCCCGCTGGACAATGAGGAGAACCTCCGGCTGCTGATGGAATCCCGCGCCCAGGTGGGCGGGAATACCCTGGCCGGCATCGCTTCGAACCAGCGCGACCCGGAGGGGGAGATCGACCGCCTGGCGGAGACCCTGTGCTACGTCATCCAAGAAGCGTACCAGCCGCCTAAGAATTTCTACGGGGTGGGCGGGCTGACCATCTTCCGGGACCTCATCTGGCTGATGCAGGGGCTGATGCGGGCGGACCACCGGTTCTACAAGGAGCACGGCTTCTATAACTTCCCGCAGAAAAAGCGCGGCAGGATGCTGGCCATGTACCCGGTGGGTCTGATGATGAACAACCCGAAGCTCCGGAAAAAGGCCGGGGGGAAAATCACCGAGGGGATGATCATGCCCTACAAAAAAGCGCTGGAAAAGGACTGACGTCCGCCGGGCCGAAGAATTCCGGTCTTGACAGGCCGCGGGCGATCGTATATGATGGATGGGTCAAAAAAGAACCCCGGACAGCGGATGCTGCTGCCCGGGCAAAGCCTTAAAGGAGGAACAAATGCTCACAGATATCATTACCCCGCAAAAAGCGCTTTTTGCGGATGGCATGCAGACTGTCCTGCGCGGGCATGAAAACCGGTCCCGCCGGGTGGTGCTGCTCAAAGGCAACCTTGTGCAGAACAGCCGTTCGTCCAGCCGGGGCATCAGCGCCCGGGTCACCCGGAACGGCCGGTACGGCTTTTCCTCGTCCTCTTCCTACACCGAGGCGGACGCGCAGGCGGTGCTCAAAGCCGCCACCGAAAACGCCGCTTTCCTGGACGCCCGGGCAGCCGGCGCCAGCCGCAGCTATCCGGCGCTGCCGGCGGCGGGCGGGTTCCCGCTGCGGCCGATCCTGGACTTTGAACAGAAGCGCTTCATCGACCTGTGCCGGACGGTGGACGATTACGTGGTCGCCCACTGCCCGAAGCTGACCAGCCGGACGGTGGTCTATACCGAGGATTCCCAGGACAAGATCATCGCCTCCTCCGACGCGTCCAGCGGCCATGTGTCCTACCCGCGCTGCTACCTGTACGTGATGATGACGGCGCAGTCCAAAGAGGGCGTGCCGGTGGAACTGTTCAAGGCCTTCGGCGGCGGCGGCAGCTTTGAGGACCATTTCAGCAATCCGGAAACCCTGTATCCGGGCATCGACCGGCTGTATGAAACCCTGATGGACAAGGCGGAAGGCGTCTGGGCGGAAGCCGGCGTCAAGACCGTCATCCTGGGCGGCATGATGGGCGGCATGCTGGCGCACGAGGCCGTCGGCCACACCGTGGAGGCCGATCTGGTGCTGGGCGGCAGCGTAGCCGGTCCGAACCTGGGCAAGCGGGTGGCGTCCGATCTGGTGACGCTGACGGACTACGCCCATACCGCCTTCGGCGAGACGGTGCCCCTGCCGGTGTACCTGGACGACGAGGGGACGGCGGCCGGAGACGTCACGCTGATTAAGGACGGCATCCTGACCGGCTACATGAACAGCCGGGAGACGGCCCAGCATTTCGGCATGACTCCAGCCGGGAACGCCCGCGCCTGGGACTGCTCGGACGAGCCGCTGATCCGCATGCGCAATACCGCCATCCATCCCGGGAAGGACAAGCTAGCGGACATGATCGCCTCCATCGACGACGGGTATTACCTGGTGGAAAGCTCCAACGGCCAGGCCGACCTGACGGGCGAGTTCATGTTCGGCGTGTCCCTGGGCTACGAAATCAAGCACGGCAAGCTGGGCAGGGCCATCCTGGATACCACGGTATCCGGCGTCGCCTTCGAGATGCTTAAGACCGTGGACATGGTTTCGGACCATATCACCTGGTCTTCCAGCGGCTTCTGCGGCAAAAAGCAGCCGATGCCGGTGGGCATGGCCGGCCCGGAAATGCGCCTGAAGATTTCCATTGGAGGTAGGTAAGATGGCATCGTTAAAGGAACTGAGCGAAAAACTGACGGGCCTGCTTCAGGCCGCCGGGATCGAAAAATACGCGGTAAACTTAACCGAAAGCGAAAAAAGGGAACTGAATACGGAGCTGACCAGCTTCAAGCTCTACCGGACGATCTTTAACCGCAAGGCCGCCGTGACCGCTTTCCTGGACGGGCGCAAGGGCAGCGCCTCCGGCAGCGACCTGTCGGAGGAAGGGCTCAGGCAGCTGGTGGAGGACGCCAGACTGGGCGCCCTGTCCGCCGAGCCCGACGAGGCCAACGACATCGCGCCGGCGCAGGCGCCCGCGGTCTTTCACAGCGGCCCGGAAACGCCGGACATGGAGCGCTATTACGGCCGGCTCCAGGAGATCATTGACACCGTCTCCAAAGACTATCCCCTGATCCGGATGGGGCAGATCATCGGCAGCCACGAAGCGGTCCGCCATCTGTACCTGAACGCCAACGGCACCGTCTTTGAGAGCCGCAGCGGCCAGTACGAAACCGTGCTGGAGTTTGCCGGGAACGACGGGGAAAAGACCACCGGTCTGGGCTACGGCGGGGTGGTCACCGCGGACCTGGATACGCCGATCCTGGAAAAGGGCAGCCTCAAAACCCAGCTGGAAAATACCGAAAAGAGCCTGCATACCGTGCCGGTGGCGGATAAGTTTGAGGGCACCGTCATTCTGACGCCGGACGCCCTGGCGCAGTTCGCGTGGATGCTGGTGGAAAACTACGTTTCCGCCGGCGTGATCATGAACGGCACCAGCCAGTGGCTCAACCGGATGGGGGAAAAGGTCGTCAGCGACCGGATCACCCTTTCCTTCAAAACGCGGGATGACCGCCTGGCCGTGACGCATCCCTTCACGGCGGACGGCTTCCCCGCCCAGGACGTGACGATCCTGGACAAGGGCGTGCTCTCCGCCTTCCTGCTGAACCTGTACGCCGCCAAAAAGACCGGGAAAGAGGTCACCAAAAACGACGGCGTCTGCCTGGTCATGGAGCCCGGCGATACGGCTTTCGCCGACATGGTCAAGGGCGTGTCCCGCGGACTTATCGTGGGCGGCTTCTCCGGCGGCCAGCCGGGCGTCAACGGGGAATTCTCCGGCGTGGCGAAGAACAGCTTCTACGTGGAAAACGGCGAAATCAAAGGCGCTGTCATGGAAACCATGATCAGCGGCAACCTGACCGACCTGTTCGGCAGGGTCACCGCCCTGTCCAGCGAGCAGGTTTCCGACGGCACGCAGGCCTTCCCCTACCTGGCGGCGGAAGGGATCACCATCTCCGGCAGCTGACGGGGAGCGCCGCGTTTTCGCGGCTTTCACCTGGCCGTTGGCCGCAAAATGAATAGCACCATGGCAGGAGGAACCCAATACACGGGTTCCTCCTTTTCTGTCAGCCGTGCCGGAGATGATGAAAATGTTAAATTTCCTTCATAATTTCTTAACAAAATAGTTGACATTTTCTTCAATTAATTGTAATACTATTTCGCATCTAAAACATATCCATTATCCATTGTCTGGCAGTAATGCTAT
>CAMJXZ010000153.1 GCA_946409855.1 uncultured Clostridia bacterium
CAGCCACTCGATCGCTTCCGCGCCGTTTCCAGTGTTGTTGTCCTGTTTAAAACGGCCCATTGTGGTGGCGGCGCCCACCGAGACATTCGGATTGATCCGAGGCTGCCGGACCGTCTGGTACGGAACCAACTCCGCTGACGCGGAAGTTATCATGGCTGCAAGGATCATGGCTAAAGCAAGCGTTCTCATCAATGGCTTCATTTTCTTTCCTCCTCTTCGTGTTTGGGCAGGCAGCGTTTTTTTATCTTCCGGTACTCTTTTCAGTCAGGCTGCTGATTGTGGAAAGTATACCATGACCGCGGGGGAACCCGTAGCTGAGGTTTTTCCGGATTTGTGTCATGATACCGATCCCCATATGGAAGCCTTCTTTTCCGCTGCAGTTATCACATGATATAACAGCAATATGCGGCGTATATCCGTCCTCCATCCGATTGACCTGAGATGTTTTGCCGGGGGCACGGCCTGCCCCGCGGTTGGTTATTCATAAGAAAAACCGGAGCGGTTTGTTTCGCCCGCCCCGGCTCATTTGTGTATGCCATTCAATCGGATGGATGCTGAACCAGCGCTGTATGTCCGCCGCTCAGCGGAATACGGATCAGACCGTCAGCCCCTTGGTGATCAGCACCGGGTAGTTGGCGGCGCCGATCAGGCGGGTGGATTCGCGCACCGCGGACTGCTTGTCCATGATGACGTAATCGACCTCCGCCAGCGGCTCAATCCGGCCGTCCTGCATGACGATGGAGTTGCGGATGCAGGCGCCCTTGCCGACGCGCACCCCGCGGAACAGCACGCAGTTTTCCACCGTGCCTTCGATGACGCAGCCGTCGGCGATCAGGCTGTTGGCCACCTTGGCGCCGGGCAGATAACGGGTGGGCATTTCGTCGCGGAGCTTGGTCAGGACCGGCTTGTCATCCGGGAAGATGGAGGCGCGGTTCTTGGCGTCCAGCAGGTCCATGTTGCACTGGTAATAGGCTTCCACCGAGTCGATGGCCCAGACGTGGCTCTTGCACTCGTAGCCGTGCACCTTGAGGCTGCCGTCGTGCACGCCGGTCTGCAGCATCTGGCGGGTGAAATGATAGTGGCCGCGGCTGGTGGACAGGTCGATCAGGGAGATCAGCAGCTCCCTGCGCAGGCAGAAGACCTCCAGCATGGTGTTGTCAAACCGGGAGATCATGGGATCCACCTCGATCTGCGTGACCTTGCCGTCGGGCTGCACTTCGCAGTACTTGCCCTGGCTGGTGCGGCGGATGCCCTTTTCCTTGGTGTACATCAGGGTAATGTCCGCGCCGGATTTTTCATGTTCCTCCACCATGTCCTCAAAGTCGCACTGGTAGAGCATAAAGCTGTTGGTCAGGACGATGTACTTTTCCTTGCAGGAACGCAGGAAAGGCAGGTTGCTGTGCAGCGCGTCCAGGAAGCCTTCGTAGACGCCCACGCTGTCCTTCAGCAGGAAGGGGGGCAGGATCGTCAGGCCCGCGCGCTTGCCGTGCAGGTCCCATTCCTTGCCGGAACCGATATGGTCCAGCATGCTGCGGTAGTTGCGCTGCATGATGATGCCGATGTTGCGGATGCCGCTGTTGACCATGCTGGACAGAGGAAAGTCGATCAGACGATAGCGGGAAAGCATTGGCACGGCGGCGATGGCACGGACAGCCGTCAGCTCCCGCAGGCGGGTGTCCATCTCGCCGGTATAAATGAGGCCCATAATATCACTCATGGCGTTTATCTCCTCTCATCCGTTATGGTCAGGGTTCGTACTGTACGCCGGCGGGGACCACGGCCTCCGCGGCGACACGGACGTTGATGCCGACAACGGCGATATCCCCGTCGGCCTCGCCGATGCTGGCGCCGGCGCCGATCCGCGCGTTTTCAGCGATGATAGAACGCACCACATGAGCGCCGGGCCCGATATGGGCGCCGGGCAGCAGGACACTGTCGATGACCTGGGCGCCCTTTTCAATGACGCAGTTGGTGGAAACAACGCTGTGGGTGACCGTGCCTTCGACGATGCAGCCTTCCGTGATCAGGCAGCGGCTGAGCTCCGCGCCCTGCGCGATGTACTGGGGCAGATAGCCTTCGTTCCGGGCGTAGATGCGCCACTGCTTGTCATGCAGGTCGATATCGGGCCGGTCGTTCAGCAGGTCCATATTGGCTTCCCAGAGGCTGGCGATGGTGCCCACGTCCTTCCAGTAGCCGGAGAAGGTGTAGGCGGTCAGCTTGCAGCCGTCGCCCAGCATCTTGGGGATGATGTTCTTGCCGAAGTCGTTGGAGGAAGCGGGATCGGCCTCGTCGTCGATCAGGTACTTGCGCAGCTTCTCCCAGCTGAACACGTACACGCCCATGCTGGCGTTGTTGGACTTGGGCTGCTTGGGCTTTTCCTCGAATTCGATGATATTGTCATCCGCGTCGGTGTTCATGATGCCAAAGCGGCTGGCCTCATCCCACGGCACCTGGCGCACGGCGATGGTCGCGTCCGCCTCGTGGTGCTGATGGTGCTTGATCATGGCGGCGTAGTCCATCTTGTAGATATGGTCGCCGGAAAGGATCAGCACGTAATCGGGGTTGTACTGTTCGATGAAGGCCAGGTTCTGATAGATGGCGTTCGCGGTGCCCTTGTACCAGGTGCCGGAGGAGCCGGTCTGGTAGGGCGGCAGCACGAACACGCCGCCGCTGGTCACGTCCAGGTCCCACGGGGCGCCGGAGCCGAGGTAGGCATTCAATTCCAGCGGGCGGTACTGGGTCAATACGCCCACTACGTCGATGCCGCTGTTGGCGCAGTTGCTGAGCGGGAAATCGATGATACGGTACTTGCCGCCAAAGGGAACCGCAGGTTTAGCCATATGGCTGGTCAGGATACCAAGACGACTTCCCTGCCCGCCTGCCAGCAGCATAGCGACGCAGCGCTTTTTGCGCAGCATATCCATCACTCCTTGTTTTTTGTTTTTCACCAATAGCTGATGAAGAAAATCTGCTTATATCAACTATATCCCTTTTTGTCGGATAATACAATGGAAGGAATGGAAAGGATTTTGACATGTAAAATCTGTTCTGATTTTTGCCGTCATCATCCGCATCGGTATTAAATCCCCATCAGGTCGCTGAAGGCTTTGAGGGCGCCGTCGGTCTGGTGCGCCAGCACCTTCTTGGCCAGCACCTTGCCCAGCTGGACGCCTTCCTGGTCGAAGCTGTTGATGTTCCACAGGAAGCCCTGGAACATGACCTTGTTTTCAAAGTGGGCCAGCAGGGCGCCCAGGGCCTCGGGGGTCAGGGTGTCGCCCGCGATGATGCTGGAGGGACGGGCGCCGGCGAAGGCCTTGTTGGGGTTATCGTCGTCCTTGCCACAGGCGAACGCCATGATCTGGGCGACGACGTTGGCGCACAGCTTCTGCTGGCTGGTGGAACCCTGAATGTCCACATCCACGCCCAGCTGGCTGTTTTTAAAGCCCACGAACTGCAGCGGGATCACGTCCGTCCCCTGGTGCAGCAGCTGATAGAAGGAGTGCTGGCCGTTGGTGCCGGGCTCGCCGAAGATGATGGGGCCGGTCACGTAATTCACCGGGCCGCCGAAGCGGTTGACGGATTTGCCGTTGGATTCCATGTCCAGCTGCTGGAGATGGGCGGGGAAGCGGGAAAGCGCCTGGGAATAGGGCAGCACCGCCGTGGCGGAATAGCCCAGGACGTTCCGCTCGTAGACGCCGATCAGCGCGTCCAGCATGTCGGGGTTCAGGAGCGGGTCCTTTTCGGCGGCCAGACGGTCTTCCTCCGCCGCGCCGTTTAAGAAGCGGGCGAACACGTCCGGGCCGAAGGCCAGGCTCAGCACCGCTCCGCCCACGCAGGAGGTGGAGGAGTAGCGGCCGCCGATGTAATCGTCCATGAAGAACGCGGCCAGGTAATCGCTGCTGCGGGCCAGGGGAGAGGTCTCGCTGGTGACGGCGATCATGTGCCGGGCGGGATCCAGTCCGGCGGCGCGCAGGGCGTTCTTGACGAAGGATTCGTTGGTCAGGGTTTCCAGGGTCGTGCCGGACTTGGAAACGAGGATGAACAGGGAGCGGGGCAGATCGATATCGGCCAGCACCGCCGCGGCGTCGTCCGGGTCCACGTTGCTGATGAAGCGCGCGGCCATGCGGAAGCATCCGTTTTTCTTTGCCCAGTTCTCAAGCGCCAGATACATCGCCCGGGGGCCCAGGTCGCTGCCGCCGATGCCGATCTGCACGACGGTGGTGAACTTTTCGCCCTGGGCGTTGGTGATTTCGCCCTTGTGCACTTTGGCGGCGAAATCGGCGGCCTTCTGCTGCTCGCGGACATAAAAGGCCCGCTTGTTGACGCCGTCCGCCAGGACGTCTTTGCCCAGCTGGCCGCGGGTCAGCTGGTGAAGCACCAGGCGTTTTTCACCGGTGTTGATCACTTCGCCCTCGTAAAGCGCCTGGTATTTTTCGCTGAGCTGCGCTTCTTCGGCCAGCGCTTTGAGGCATTCGAGCACCTTGTCGTCCACCGCTTTGGCGGCGTAATGGTAGGAAAGCCCCGCCGCCATGGGGACAAAGTACTTTCCGACGCGTTCCGCGCCCGCTTCGCCCTGCATCGCCAGGCGCAGGTCCACGGGGGTTACGTCCTTTTGGAGGGCCTCATAGCTTTTGAGCTCATCCAGATTTTTCCAGGAAACCATGGAAATCATCCTTTCTTTATGCGTGATGTGCATTGTGATCGCGCCGGCGGGCCGGCATTCGCAAAACCTATATATATTATAGCTGAAAAGCCGCTGCTCCGCAAGAGCAATATCTGAAAAAGAAAAGAACCTCCGGCAATCGCAGGCAGGGAAAAATCGGGAATTTTTGGCTTTACATTCCGCCGTTAAAAATGTATAATAACTGACGGCGAAAGTACGCCTAAATCATATCGGGAGGAGATATCTCTGATGAAGAAAGTCTGTATCGTGCTGGCTCTGCTTCTGGTTGCCGCGCTTGTTTTCGGCGGCGTGGAATGGAACCAGGCCAAGAACCTCCAGAACTCCCTGAAGACCGCTCAGGACGAAGCGAAGTCCATTCAGGGCCAGCTGGACGCCAAGGTCAAGGAACTGGAAACCGCTCAGGCGGATCTGACCACCAGGACCCAGGAACTGACAGACAACACCACCGCTCTGGAAACCGCGAAGGCCGAGATGGAAAAGCAGGCGGCCGATCTGCAGGCCCAGCTGACCGCGGAACTGGAAGAAAAGACCAAGCAGGCTCTGGAACCTGTGGCCCAGGAGCTGGAAAACGCGAAGGCCGAACTGGATCAGGCGAAGGCTGATCTGGAAACCGTGAAGAACGAACTGGAGCAGGCGAAGGCGGAATCCGAACAGCTGAAGGCCGACCTGGCCACCGCCCAGGAAGAACTGGCTGAAAAGACCAGGGCGCTGGAAGAAAACACCTCCGTGCTGGATACCGTGAAGGCCGAGCTGGAACAGGCGAAGGCCGACCTGGAAGCCAAGATTCAGGAATTCACCGAAAACAGCACCGCGATGGATACCGTCAAGGCTGAACTGGAGAACGCGAAGAACGAACTGGAACAGAACGTCTCCGCGCTGACCAGCAAGGCGGCCGCCGCGGCGGACCAGATCAAGCTCCTGACCGCCAACTACCAGGGCAAGACCGTCATCCTGCATTCCAACGACGTGCACGGCAAGCTGGACGGCTATGCCTACATCGCCGGTCTGCGCAATGTGCTGGAGCGCGCGGGCGCGAATGTCGTCCTGGTGGACGCTGGCGACTTCAGCCAGGGCACCATCTACGTCAGCGTGAACAAGGGCGCCGCCGGCGTGGATATGATGAACACCGCCGGCTACGACATCGTGACCCTGGGCAACCACGAGTTTGACTACGGCTATGCCCAGCTGATGGAGAACCTGCAGAATGCCAAATTCCAGGCCATCTGCGCCAACGTCCTCCTGCGCGAGAACGGCGAATCCATCCTGCCCGGCCATTGCATCTATGACAACGGCGCGGTGAAGATCGGCTTCTTCGGCCTGGAGACCCCCGAAACGGCCACCAAGGTCAACCCCGGCCTGATCCAGGAGATCGATTTCACCACCTTTGACAGACTGTATGAAAACGCGCAGGCGCAGGTCGACGCGCTGAAGGAAGAAGGCGCCGACCTGGTGGTCGGCCTGTGGCACCTG
This sequence comes from uncultured Clostridia bacterium, assembly GCA_946409855.1. GTDB lineage: Bacteria > Bacillota > Clostridia > Christensenellales > Aristaeellaceae > UBA4246. The sequence goes on from CAMJXZ010000153.1 coordinate 6,155, forward strand.
GGCGTGGACGCGGAATCCGCGGCTAACGGCTACCGCTCCGTGGACGTGCTGGCCAAGGTGAACGGCGTGGACTTTGTCATTGACGGCCACTCCCACACCGTGATGACCCAGGGCGAAAACGGCGAACCCATCCAGTCCACCGGCACTCAGTTTGAGTACATCGGCGTGGTCGTGATCGACAACGAGACCAAGACCATCGAAAAGAACACCCTGGTGAAGACCGAAGGCCTGCCCAAGGACAGCACCACCGAAGAGGCCGCCAAGAGCATCATGGAAGCGATCGACGCGGAATACAGCAGCCCCTTCGCCACCAGCACCGTTGACTTCAACGGCGACCGCGCGCCCGGCAACCGCACCCAGGAAACCAACCTGGGCGACCTGATCACCGACGCGATGGTCTGGTGCGTCGTGGACGGCGGCAGCATTGAGGAAGCGGACCTGAAGAAGGTCGTCGGCATCACCAACGGCGGCGGCATCCGCGCGGCTCTGGCCGCCGGCAACATCTCCATGAAGGACATCAACACCGTGCTGCCCTTCGGCAACACCGTCGCCATGATCCGTGTGACCGGCAACGAGCTGCTGGAAGCGCTGGAAGCCTCCACCTTCTGCACGCCCGACGCCATCGGCGGTTTCCCGCAGACCAGCGGCATCGTCTGGACGCTGGATACCACCAAGCCCTATGACAAGGGCGACCTGTACGTGGTCAACGGCAAGGAGAGCACCTATTACGGCCCCAAGAGCATTCAGCGCGTCAGCATCGAGAGCGTCAACGGCGAACCCTTCGATCCCGAAGCGGAATACATCGTGGTGACCAATAACTTCTGCGCAGCGGGCGGCGACACCTACGCCGTGTTCTACCGCGCGTACGAAGCGGGCAACGGCTTTGACACCAGCATCGCCATGGACGTCGCGCTGGTAGATTACATCCGCGCCCAGCTGAACAGCGCCATCACGGCAGAGCCCCAGGGCGGCCGTCTGACCATCAAGTAATCCGATCTTAAACAAACAGGCAATTCCCGGAAACCGGCCGAAAAGGCCGGTTTCCTTATTTCACGCGCCCGGCGGCGTACATAAAGGGGGAAGCGCCCAAAGCTGCCCCGGCAGCGGGAGGGATAGAGCAGCATCCCAACTGCCTGCCGATCCGTGAAAACGGTAACTATCTTATTGACAGACGCTTTCATCCTGTATATCATGCGGTGGAAGCGGCGGTGAACGACAGAAAACTGCTTTTCGCGGCCGGTTCAAGCGATCCGTTGATGGATGATGGATGAAAATCGGTCGCGAAAAAGAAACGAAAGAAGAAAACGCGCTGAGCTGACAGCCGTTTACGGCAGGCAGACGACGCGTCGGAAAGGCTTTTTGATCGATGAAGATGAATGAACTGAACGCGGAACTGACGGAAGAAGAGCGCCGTGATCTGGAAGCGGCGCAAAGCAGGCCGCCGGTCTTTGATGACGACGCGCCGGAAATGACCATGGAGCAATTGATGCAGTTCAAACG
>CAMJXZ010000154.1 GCA_946409855.1 uncultured Clostridia bacterium
TCCCGGCCTCGTCCCCCGCCCCGGGCAGGGGCGCCGTTTTCCACGGGACCGCGCCCAGGAAAATGCGCACCACGTCCGCCATGTCGTTGGCGAACTGCGGCCAGTCCGTCCGGATCAGAAGTTCCATAACACCCTTCTTTCACGGCCGACGGCGGTCTGCCGCCCGTGGCCGGGATACACCGGGATATCTGCCTCCAGCGACAGGAGCCTGCGCAGGGACGCCGCAAGCGCTTTTTCGTCCCCGCCGTACAGGTCCGTGCGGCCATAGCCCGCCTCAAACAGCGTATCCCCGGTGAACAGGGCCTGACCGTCCACCAGGTAGCAGACGCTCCCCCGGGTGTGGCCGGGGGTATGCAGCACCCGAACGTTCAGCCCGCACAAAGAAAGCTCCTCCCCGTCCCGCACGGGCAGGGCGCTTTCCGGCCTGGGCCGGTCGTCCCCCGCCAGGAAGGCGGCGTTAATGGACGGGTCGTTGAGCATGACCAGGTCCTCTTTGTGCAGATAAAGCGGCACCCCGGCAAAGGCGGAAAGCCCGCCCGTATGGTCAAAGTGCCCGTGGGTCAGAAGCACCGCGCCGGGCGTGAGGGAAAGCGCTTCCATCGCCCGCCGGATCTCCTCCCCGTCGTCCCCGGGGTCGATGACGACGGCGTCCTTATTCCCTTCCCGCCAGACGATATAGCAGTTTTCGGCCGCCGGCCCCACGACGAAGCGGCGGACGCGGACTGTCCCGTTCTCCATCATCGCAGCGTCCGTCCCTTCAGAATTGTTTCCTGGAATCCAGCAGGATGGTCACCGGGCCGTCGTTGACCAGGGACACCTCCATGTGGGTGCGGAAGACGCCCTTTTCCACCGGGACGCCGGCATCCGCCAGCGTCTTCGCCGTCAGCAGGTACAGTTCGTCCGCCCGCTCCGGCGCTTCCGCTTTTGTAAAGCCGGGGCGGTTCTGCCCCCGGGCGTCCCCCAGCAGGGTAAACTGGCTCACCAGCAGCACGGCCCCTGCCACCTGGGTGACGCTCAGGTTCATCTTTTCGTTTTCGTCCTCGAAAATGCGCAGCTTGCGGATCTTGTCCGCCATGTAGACGGCGTCCTTTTCGGTGTCCCCCGTTTCGACGCCCAGCAGGACGCACAGCCCCGGGCCGATCTTCCCGGCCGGCTTCCCTTCCGACGTTACTTCCGCGCGCGACACGCGCTGCACCACTGCCCGCATATGTATTCTCCGTTTCTTAAAGGATGTCCTGACGCCGGCGTTTCGCCGGGATTATTTTACGCTCCGGTAGGCTTCGATGACGTCGGAGCGGTTCTGCAGCTTCTTGATGGCCTCGTCCACCTGGGCGCGGCTCCTGACCTTAAGGGTCATGATGATGGAGCAGGTCTTGTTGCGGTTGACCTTGACCGCCACCGCGGTGATGGGCAGCTTCAGGTCGTCCATGAACGCGGTGATCTCGCCCAGGAGGCTGGGGTGGTCGTAGCAGATGATGTTGATGCTGGCGCTGAAATCGCCGATTTCCTCGTCCGCCCAGGAGACCTGGATCGTCCGCTCCGGCTCGATGTGCAGGGCGTTGATGCAGTCCGCCTTGTGGACGGTCACCCCGCGGCCCCGGGTGATGTAGCCCACGATGTCGTCGCCGGGAACGGGGTTGCAGCAGTGGGCGAAGCGCACCAGCATGTCCGGCTCGCCCTGGACATAAATGCCCTGGGTGGGCTTCCCGGCCGGACGCGCGGGGGGCATGTTTTCAGGCGCCGTGACCAGCGGGATGGGCCGCTTGGGCTCCTCCTGCCGGTTCTTTTCGTCCATCAGGCGGCTCATCACGTAGACGGCCGCCACCCCGCCGTAGCCGATGGCCCCGTACAGGTCGTCCAGCTCGCTGAACATGTACTTGCGCAGGATGGGCTCGTAATACTCGGGCTTGGTATAGTCGGTCAGCTTGACGCCCCGGCGCTTGGCCTCGTGCTCCAGCATTTCGTGGCCGCGGGTCACGTTCTCCCCGTGCAGCTCCCGCTTGAAGAACTGGCGGATCTTGGCCTTGGCCTGCTGGGTCTTGACGATCTTGAGCCAGTCCATGCTGGGACCCTTTGAATTCGCGGAGGTCATGACCTCCACCCGGTCGCCGGTCTGCAGCTCCGTGTCCAGCGGCACCATCTTGCCGTTGACCCGGGCGCCGACGCACTGGTTGCCCACGTGGCTGTGGATGCGGTAGGCGAAGTCCAGCGGGGTGGCCCCGCGCTGCATGGTGATGATGTCCCCCTTGGGGGTAAAGAGGAAGACCTCCTCGGAAAACAGGTCCGTCTTCAGGCTGTCGATGAACTCGTGGCTGTCCCGGGTCTCGGGCTCCCAGTCCAGGATCTGCCGGAGCCAGTACAGCTTCTTGTCCAGCTGGGCGTCCTTGCTGCCTTCCTTGTAGCGCCAGTGCGCGGCGATGCCGTACTCGGCGATCCGGTGCATCTCTTGGGTGCGGATCTGCACCTCAAAGGGGAAGGGGATGTCCCGCCCGCCGTTGACGGTGGTGTGCAGGGACTGGTACATGTTGGCCTTGGGGACGGAAATATAATCCTTGAAGCGGCCCGGCACCTGGTTCCACAGGGTGTGGACGATGCCCAGCACCAGGTAGCATTCCTGCACCGTGTCCACGATCACCCGGATGGCGATCAGGTCGTAGATCTGGTCGAAGGGCTTGTTGCGGATCACCATCTTGTTGTAGATGGAATACAGGTGCTTGGGCCGGCCGTCGATGGTGAAATGCAGCTTGGCCTCTTTCAGCTTTTCGGACAGCTTTTCCTTGATCAGGCGGATGCTGGCCTCCCGCTCGGCGCGCTTCATGCCCACCTTCCGGGCGACCTCCTGGTAGCCTTCGGGGTCAATATAGCGCAGGGACAGGTCCTCCAGCTCCTGCTTGATGGCGTACACGCCCAGCCGGTGGGCCAGGGGGGCGTAGATATCCAGGGTCTCCCGGGCAATCAGCACCTGCTTTTCCGGGGACTGGTATTTGAGCGTCAGCATGTTGTGCAGCCGGTCCGCCAGCTTGATCAGCACCACGCGGATATCCTTGCTCATGGCCAGGATCATCTTGCGCAGGGATTCGGCCTGCTGTTCCTCCCGGTCCGAAAAGTCGAGCTTGCCCAGCTTGGTCACCCCGTCCACCAGCTGCGCGATCTCGGGGCTGAAGGTCTTTTCGATGATGTCCAGCGTCACGTCCGGACAGTCCTCCACGGTGTCGTGGAGAAAGCCCGCGGCGATGGTCGGCGGGTCGATCATGATCTCGGTGAGGATGCTGGCCACATACACCGGATGGATGATGTAGGGCTCGCCGCTCTTGCGCGTCTGGCTGGCGTGGACCCGGTTCGCGAACTCATACGCCTTCTGGCACAAAAGCGCTCCCTCATGGTCGTACGCCTTTTCCACCCGGGCCATGATTTCCTCAATGGACAGGCTTTCATACGCGGTATAAGGCATGGTTCACTCTCCTTTCCATCCGGTCAGCATCCGGTACAGCGCGTCCTGCGCCGGGTCCGCCTTCTGAAACGGGCGGACCGCCGCCACAAAGGGCTGAGACACGAAATCGATCAGCCCCAGGCGCCTGAGAATCGTCAGGGAAACAAATTCCTTCCCCTCTCCCGTGCCCCGCGCCTCAGAAAGCTGCGCCAAGGAACGGAAGGGCGGGCTTTTGCGGACCAGGGCGTAGGTCTGCCGCATGTCGTCCAGGGACGGCACGATGTCCCGCATGAGCCCCTTCAGCGCCCCGCTCACCGGGGCGGCCATCACGGCCCGGCCGTCCGCGGGGGCAAACAGCGCCCCGTCCCGGCCGGTCAGGTCGCCGTCCGCCAGGATGATCCTCTGGTACGGGGCCGTGATTTTCCCGGCCGGCACGCCGCAGACGATCGTGCTGTAGGCCCGCCGGTCGCTCAGGGAGCCGAAGGCCATGTCCAGCTGGGGGCGGCGCCGGTGCCAGGCAAGGGCCGTTTCCCGCAGCCGGCAGAAGATCAGCGTGCCCTGCGTCTCCCCCGCCCATTCCCCGGCCTGCCGGGCAGACCAGGCCGTCAGGGGGGAATCTATATCATTCTCCGCCGATGCGCAAAAATCCTGCAAAAGGGCGCCGGCAATCTGCGCCTGGGGCACCTCCACGGTTTCCGGGTCCCCGTTCAGGGCGCTGACCCGGCACTCGTAGGACACCCGGTCCCGGAAGCGGTTCTCCGTGGGGGTAAACAGGATGTCCGCCCGGTGGGGCAGGCTCCGCTCCATCTCGCCCATGCGGAAGGCGATGCCGTCCCGGCTTTCCGTCCCGTCGATCAGGGACAGCTTCAGGTGCGCGCCGCCGCTGCCCACCGCCCGGGCGGACAGGATCCCCACGTCCCGCAGCAGGAACACCGGCTCCGGGTTGCCCATGCCGTAGGGCTCCAGAAGGGCGAGCCGCCGGACCGTTTCCGCCCCGACGTCCGAAAGGGACAGCTGGGTATCGTAGTACCGGGTCGGGATCAGGGCCCGGCCCGCCAGCTGCGCCCGGACCGCTTCGTTGAGCGCTTCCCGGAAGGCGGGGACGTCCTCATAAGGCAGCGTCATCCCCGCCGCCTGGCGGTGGCCGCCGAAGCGCAGGAAAAAATGCCGGCACTGAAAGAGCGCCTGGTAGATGTCCACGTCCCCGACGCTGCGCGCGCTGCCCACCGCCACATTTCCCTGGTGGGACAGGATCACGGCGGGGTAGCCCATTTTTTCCGCCAGACGGCCGGCCGCCAGGCCGACCACGCCGCTTTCGTAGCCCTCCCCGCAGATCACGATGGCCCGGTCCCGGCACAGGTCGAAGCGCTGGAGCTGTTCCTCCGCGTCCTCCTGCACCTGCTTTTCCAGGCCCTTCCTTTCTTCGTTGAGCCGCTCCAGGAGCAGCGCCTGCTGCATGGCCTTGTCCCCGTCGCTTTCCCGGATCAGGTCCAGGGCCGTCAGGGCGCTCTGCAGCCGTCCGCAGGCGTTCAGCCGGGGCGCCAGCCCGAAGGCGATGTGCTCGCTGCGCATCCGGTCCGGCACGGAGGCCACCTGCTTGAGGGCCTTGAGGCCCGGCCGCGCGGTCCTGTCCAGGGCCCGGAGGCCCCGCTGGACGATCAGCCGGTTTTCCGAAAGGAGGGGCACCAGGTCCGCCACCGTGGCCAGCGCCGCCAGGTCCAGGCAGTCCTCCGCCGCCCTGTCGCCCAGCAGCGCCCGGCACAGCTGCAGCGCCACCCCCGACCCGCACAGGGACGGGAAGGGATAGGGCGGCATCAGCGGGTCGATGACGGCGTCCGCCGCAGGGATCTCCGGCGGCAGGGTATGGTGGTCGGTGATGATGACCTGCATCCCCAGGGCTTTGGCCAGTTTGACCTCGTCGGCCCCGGTGATCCCGCAGTCCACGGTGACCAGCAGCCCGGCCTTCCCGCTCAGCGCCCGGACCGCCTCGGCGTTCAGCCCGTAGCCCTCCTCGTGCCGGTCTGGGATGTAAACCGCCGCGTCCAGCCCGAAGGAGCACAGCGTCTGGTGCATGATGGCGCTGGCGCAGATGCCATCCACGTCGTAGTCCCCGTACACGACCGTCCGCACATGGTTTTCCTTCGCCTTTTGGATCAGCCCGACCGCCTTGTCCATGTCGTGCAGCAGGAAGGGATCGCTGAGCCCGCTTTTCTCCGGGTGGAGAAAGGCCTCCGCCTTTTCCGGGGTGTCGATCCCCCGGGCGGTCAGCAGGTCGCTCAGCCATGCCGGGAGCCCGGGCAGGCCGCCGGGCAGCGATTCGGCGCTCCGCCGGAGCAGTCTGAGCATGTCGATCCCTCCCTTCGATGCGGATAAAACGCAGAGCAGATGTGCAATCGGCTGACTTGGGCCGGCAAACCCCGGACCCGCAAGCCCTCCCTGCGGCAAGATCATTCAGGATAAATATGGAAAGAGAGGCCGTCTCTTTGGGCGGACGGCCTCTCTTTGTTCGGGAATTAAGCCTTGGCGGCCTTCTTCTGCGCGGCGCGGGCGGTGCGCAGCTCGGTCAGGGCGGCCCAGATGTAGCCGTTGATCAGGTTGGCGCTGTAGACACCGGCCAGGATGCCGACGATGATGGGCAGCGCGAATTCCTTGATGCTGGCGACGCCCAGGATGTACAGGCAGAGGATGGTGACCAGGGTGGTCAGGGTCGTGTTGATGGTGCGGCCCAGGCATTCCTTGACGGAGATGCTGACGACCTCGTTGCGGGGCAGGTTCGCGTAAACCGCCTTGCGGTGGTTCTCACGGATGCGGTCGAAGATGATGATGGTGTTGTTGATGGAATAGCCGACGATGGTCAGCATGGCGGCGATGAAAGTGGAGTTCATCTGCACGAAGTTCCGGCCGAACACCATGAAGGACAGCATGATCAGCACGTCGTGCACGATGCCGAACACGGCCGCGACGGCCATGTTGAAGTCAAAGCGCAGGGCGATGTAGATCAGCATCGCGGCGGCGGCGGCCAGCACGCTCCAGATGGCGTTGCGCAGCAGCGTGCCGCTGGCGACGCCGCCCACGTAGGACACGGTGGCTTCGTTGGTCTTCATGTCCGGATACTTGGCGGACAGTTCCGCTTCCAGCTTTTCGCGCAGATTCTGGACGGCGGTTTTGCGTTCGGTTTCCCCTTCGGTTTCCTCTTCGGTTTTGACTTCCGTATCGGATTCCAGGGACTTGATGCGCAGCTGCAGTTCGGACTGATCCGCGCCGGCCTTGGCGATCTGGTATTCGGTGACGCCGGCGTTCTTCAGCGCCGCTTCCACATCGGCGTTGTCAAAGGCGGAGCCCATCTTGTAGACGATGGACAGACCGCCGGCGAAGTCGATGCCGGGGTTGATGCCCAGCCCGAAAAGAGCCAGCACGCCGGCGATGAGCATCAGGGCGACGGAAACGATCAGACAATTCCTGGCGCGTTCCTGTAATTTCATGTTACTGCGCCTCCTTTGTGAGAGCCTTGCTGGAAAACAGCGCGGGTTTTCCGGGGATGACGTTGATCATGTTCATCAGCAGGATGCGGCTGATGACGATGGCGGTGAACATGGAGCAGACGACGCTCAGCGCCAGCATGTTGGCAAAGCCGCGGACGGAGCCGGTGCCGAACAGCATCAGCACGATGGCGGCGATCAGGGTGGTCACGTTGGCGTCCAGGATGGCGGAGAAGGCGTTCTTGAAGCCGTTCTTCGCGGCGGCCTTGGTGTTGCGGCCCAGGGCCAGCTCCTCACCGAAGCGCTCGAAGATGACGACGTTGGCGTCCACCGCCATGCCGATGCCCAGGATGACGCCGGCGATGCCGGGCAGGGTCAGCTGGAAGCCGGGCAGCATGGCCACGAACCAGAACAGGATGATGATGTACAGAACCAGCGCCCAGCTGGCGACGACGCCGCTCAGGCGGTAGCGGATGATCATGATCAGCATGACCAGCAGGATGCCGATGCCGGCAGCCAGCAGGGAGGTATGCAGGGCGTCCACGCCCAGGGTGGCGGAGATGGTGTCCACCTTCTGCTGGGTCAGCGTCAGGGGCAGGGCGCCGGACTGGATCTGGATGGCCATCGACTGGGCCTGCTCCTGGGTGAAGTTGCCCTCGATGATGCCGCTGCCCTCGGTGATGGCGGAGTTGACGGTCGGGTTCATGAT
>CAMJXZ010000155.1 GCA_946409855.1 uncultured Clostridia bacterium
CCTCCCAGCCCGCGCCGATGGCATAACCGGGAGCCGGTTCCACGCCGATCAGGCTGTCCACGGAGCGCAGCAGGGATTCGCAGTTGTAATAATTCTTGGTGAAGGTAATGATTTCGCCGTCCACTTCCTTGTCCTCGGTCTGGTCGAACAGGCGGGAGTAATACACGGTGTCGCCTTCCAGATGCACGTTGCATTCCTCGTCGCAGTTGAAGGCAACAGCGTCGGCTTCCTTCAAAACCCTGATGCCCTTTCCGTTTTCATCCTCGCCGTAGAAGAACACGCTTCCATCCGCGTCGGTGGCGGTCAGGGTATAGGTGGCGTCCATGTACACCTGATGGGAATCGGTCAGGTTGTTAAGGCCAAAGAACGTCCAGGCCTGGGTGCCGCTGGGGCCGCCGCTCATCACGTTGTAAATGTACACGCTGCCGATGGCATAGTCATGGCTGAAGGAGGCGGCAGGCTTGTACATGAGCTCGTTCCAGCCTGCGTTTTCGGTGCTCACCGTCACCCGCATGGTGGTATACACGGGAGCATAGGCCCAGTAAATGTAGTTCAGGGTGACTTTGGTTTCATTGGCGGAAGCGGTCACCGCGAAGTCCTTGCCGGGTTCCAGGACCAGTTCGTCGCTGTAAGCGCTGATCAGGGTCACGGTCACGTCGTTTTCCGTCAGCTTGCCGGCGTCAAAAGCGATGGGCCAGGTTGCGGTGACGGTATCCGGGTACACGTCGCAGATCACGGGGATCTCGGCATCCGAGGTCCAGGCGGGCTCGCTGCCCAGGATCAGGCTGCCGCCTTCGGTGAGGAAAGTGCGGCCAAAGGAATAGAAATCGGTGCGCACGATGGCTTCGCTCAGGGGCAGGCCGTTGTATTTGAGGCCGGCAATGCCGATGCGGAAATCATAGTGGCCGTTGCCGTCGCCGCCTTGGGGAGAGAAGCTGCCGCCGATATTACCCATGGTGTAATCGGCTTTGCCATCCGTCCAGGTATCCGACAGGGTGCCTTCTTCAAACTTCACTTCGTACAGCTTATAGCCGTCGCCGGGGAGCAGGGCGATGGAGGCAGCGGACGAATCGATCTTGCTGTCGTCGATGCCGTCCAGGGACAGGACGACCTGCACGGTGCCATTGGTGATCTCCATTTCACGACCCGCATTGGCGGTCAGTTTGCCTTCCACGGACACAGCGGGGAAGATGACTTTGCCGGCCGGTTCCTTGCTGTTCTGATACTGACCATGGTTGCCGCTGCATACCCAAATGGTGGATTTGCCGGTGGGCAGCACATACAGGTCATAGCTGCCATTGGCGGTAAAGCCGCTGATTTTTTCCGCGTCAATGGTGATTTCCAGGGCCACGGCCACCTCGTTTTCTTCATCCTTCGCCTGCCCGTACACCAGCTTTGCGGAAGCGATCCCCTCGGTGTCGGCAAAGGCGGGAGAACCGTCTTCTTTGACCAGCCAGGCGGTCACGTCGGTATTGTCGCTAATGTTCCACATCCAGCCTTCTTTGGCGTCCAGCGTCAGCACCACCGGCTCCGCGGCGCTGATCTCAATGGGCGCATGCACCGTGTAGTACTGGTTTTCCGCCAGCGCCGCGCCGCACAGCAGGCACACAAGCGCCGCGATCAGGATGATCCATTTTACCTGTTTCATGAGAAATCCTCCTTTTTTGGCTTTCGCCTGTTTTTGACGGGCCTCGTTGGATATTCCTTCGCTTTCACGCGGTGCTCTCACCAGCCCCATCTGCTGCCCGCATTATATCGTCCGGAAAAGAATGCGAGCAAACCGTTTTTTGAAGCCATTGTTGCGCTTTTCGAGACAATATTTACTGAATCCGGTTTGAATCTTTCGGAGATAACGCAGTATAATGATCCTGATGAGAAGAGGACAAATCCTTTGATCGGGGGAGAACATCATGCCTGTCGGAGTGATCTGCAATGTGTTGGCGGTGGCCCTGGGCGGGGTCCTGGGCAGTCTGGGCGGCAAAAGGCTGTCGGAGGAATTCAAACAGAAGTTGAACCTGATTTTCGGCATCTGCTCCATGGGCATCGGCATTTCCTCCATTGTACTGATGCAGAACATGCCGGCCGTGACTTTGGCACTGATCCTGGGCACCGGAATCGGCATCGTGACGCATCTGGGGCAGCACATCGAAAACGGCGGCATGCACCTGGCGAAGCTGATCCCGGGTCAGGGTGATACCGATAACGCGCTGCTGGTCACAGCCATCGTATTATTCTGCGCCAGCGGCACGGGCATTTACGGCTCCATCGTGTCCGGCATGAGCGGCGATCACAGCATCCTGATCGCCAAATCCATCCTGGATATTTTCACCGCCATGATCTTTGCCTGCTCTCTGGGACCGGTCACCAGCCTGGCGGCGATCCCGCAGGCGGTGATCTTCCTTGCGCTGTTCTTCTGCGCCAGGCTGATCTTCCCGCTGACCACCCCGGCCATGGTCAACGACTTCAAGGCCTGCGGCGGGCTGATCATGCTGGCCACCGGCTTCCGCATCGCCAAAGTGAAGGATTTTCCCATCGCCGATATGATCCCCGCCATGATCCTGGTATGGCCCATCAGCTACGTGTGGGCCGCATGGATCGTGCCGATGCTGTAATACAAGGAGGAAAGACAGATGTTCCCCATGAATGATGATATCCCGATCACTAACGCCGCCATGGAGCTGTCCGATTGCCGGGACAAGTGGTTCTTCGATGAACAATACGGCTGCTGGTGCCTGGAGAATGTGCTCTATACAGCCAAGGCCGACATGCCCAAATTCCAGCGTTTGTCCATCTTTGTGCCCAAGGAATATATGAATTCGGACGGCACGCCCACGGAAGACAGCCGGAAGGTGCCCATCGTATTTGAAAACAACGCCGCCGGATACATGCAGATGCCCCATACCTGGCTGGGCGGGCCCCGCTGCTATGCGGAGCGGTATCTGAATCACGGCCTGATCTATGTCACCTGCGGCTGCCGCGGCCGGGAGAGCCGGAACGCTAACGGCGAGCTGGTGGGCAAATCGCCCATCTCCCTGGTGGATCTGAAGACCGCCATCCGTTTTTTGCGGCACAATAAGTCGGCGCTGCCCGGGAACTTTGATAAAATCATCTCCGTGGGCTGGAGCGCGGGCGGGGCCATGAGCGCTTTGCTGGGCGTTACCGGCGACAATAAGCGGTACGATCCCTATCTGGAGGCGGCCGGCGCGTTTATGGGCGAGAGCGACGCGGTGTTCGCCAGCCAGATCTATTGCCCCATCATCGATCTGGAGCACGCGGATCAGGCCTATGAATGGTGCTTTGGGGCGGATAAAACCAGCGAGGACTGCATGTGCGGTCCCGCCGAAACCATGACGCCCTTCAAGGAAATGCTGTCCAAAAAGCTGGCCGCCCGGTATGTGGGATATGTGAACGGGCTGGATTTGAAGCATCCGCAAACCGATGAACCGCTGACCTTGGATCCCGGCGGCCGGAGCGGATCCTTCTATGATTATCTGATGGACTGCCTGAATGCGTCCGCCACTGATTTTCTCTCGCGCCTGGAGGCCGGCAGACTGCGGCGGGATTATTCCGCAGCCGATTATCTCTGCGGCCGATATACGTTTGAAGCGCCTGCACCGCATGGCGGAAACGCGCATCACGCCGGCCCCGGCGTTGCTTTGGAAGAGCGGCCCATGAGCCTGGGCGATATGATGAGCCGTCCGCCCAGGGGCGTCCCGTATGTGGAGCGAAAACCCGATATGATCCAAAGGCAGGGCGGCGACAAGCGGGCCTGGCTTTCCTGGGACGGGCAAAAAGCCGTTATCTCTTCTCTGGATGATTATATATTGAATCACCGCCGACGGATGAAGCCCTGCACGGCCTTTGACGCCCTTAACATGGACAGCGGGGAAAACCATGTGTTCGGTTCGCCGCAAACGGATTACGCCCATTTCAATCCTGCCGTCGGCGAGGCCATCGAAGCAATGCGCGGGGATTTCCCGGAGGAAGCGGAAAAATACGCCAAAGCCTTTGATGTTTCGGGCGACGCCGCCCTTTCGGAACGTGTTTTCCTGATCAACCCCATGAACTTTATCGGCACTGACGAGCAAAGCACCCGGGCAAAGCACTATCGCATCCGCGTGGGCGCCTTCGACGCCGATACCGCCTTTACCGTTTCCATGACCCTGGCCGTCAGGCTGGCAAACGCGGGTTATCCCGTGGATTACGCGCTGGTGTGGGATCAGCCTCACAGCGAAGCGGATTATCCGGGAGAAATGCTTTCCTGGATAGACGGGATATGTATCGATCCTCTTCTGAAATAATAAAAGGTACTTGTGGATCGCGGCATAAGGACCGGGAAACACGAACTCCCACGGGGCGGTGCCTCGTGGGAGCATTTTTGAATCATTGGTTTTCCGGAGCCTGATACTATTCTCAAATTGATATTATCAATTTGAGAATCCGCGTGCTACGCACGCTTATGCCGCGCAAAGCGCGTCATACCGTCTCATGCGATCCTGAACGCGCCTTCGGCGCTATAAAAAGGCATTTAGCCTTTTTAAACAGGATCAGTATGAATAAGCGAGAGGGAAAATGTCACGCAGGAAACGCTCTTCAACACATAATGATCTTCCCGTCTGTTCTTTGCCAGGGCCGGCGGGCGCTGCTTCGATCCCGCCGGCCCCAGGTATGAGCTTTTTACTTCCACAGATATTCCGTTGCAAACGCTTCCATCAGCTGCGTCCAGGCAGTCCAGGTATGGCCGCCGGGCACGAACATGTAGCCATGCTCCACGCCGCGCTCGTTCAGCCAGTGATCGGCACGATACATGGATGTGGAATTGCGGTCTTCGTTGGCAAACATGTTAAAGTCCGTCAGGCCGCCGCCAATGAGCACGCTGCCCGCGTTCAGCATGGTTTTTTCTTCCTCGGACAGGACATATTCGTCATTCTCAAAGTATTTCTTGTTGGCGCCGCTGAACAAACCGAAGGCAGAGAACAGCGCATTGGTTTCCGGTGTGATCCACAAGGTGCTGGCCGCAACGCCGCCCCGGGAGGAACCGGCCACTGCCCGGTGCTGCGCGTCCGTGTACACATTGTAGTGACTTTCGATGAAGGGAATGATATCGGAAACCAGGTAAGCTTCGCTTTGCTCACGATCCATGGACACCAGGATGGCAGGGACCGTCTTGCCCGCTTCGATCAGGTTGTCAAAGATGTTGTTGGTCAATCCGCCCTTGAACCAGGTGGTGTAATTGGTGCCGGCGCCGGGAATCAGGTACAGCACGGGATACAGGGTATCCTTATCATCGGCGTTATAGCCATAGGGCACATACACGGACAGGGGAACATCGGTGCCGTCCGCCGTTTTGCAAACCACGTCATAATCCACGCTGCCCGGTGCGCTCGTATTGACAAAGGCAACCGACAGGTTGGGCGAATCGGATTGCTTTTCCGCGTCATAAGGCAATTCGATCCGGCTCCCGTCCTCCAGACGCACCTCGTTCAGATCGCCCTGAGGATCGGCCACATCGTGATAGCACTGCACGCCCATGACATCACAGGCCAGGGGCAGCGTCAGCTTCCAGGCGGCTTCCGCTTCGTCCCAGGTCATGGGGATGGCGGAATTGCCGTTATAGTACATGCCGTTCTGCCAGGCTTCAGGGGCATACAGCGTTGTATCGTAGGTTGGCACGCCGTTTTCATCAACGGATAATTCCTGAGAATTCGCCATCCAGGCACCGTAAGCGTAAACATTTTCATACCCATGATCGGCATCAGCCACGGTGAAGGTGGTTACAAAACCGGTTGCGGAATCCGCATCGGCCCTGGTTTCATAGGCGTATTCCGCCTGGGCCAGTTTCAGATCCATGGCAAAGGAAAACGTTTTGCGGTAGTTGTTGACGGAAAGCGTCTTCGTCCAGTACCAGGCGTACTGTTCCGCCAGGGCGGAGGTGTTTTCTTCATCCAGCGTGACTGTGCTGCCCGCCATGGTATAGGTGCCGCTGATATCCCCGCAAGCGATGCCGGTCAGCGTAAAGGTGCCGTCCGTATTCAGGGTCAGTTCCTGGCTGCCGTTCTTATATACAGCAGGACCCTCCTGCTGCTGACCTCCGCCAAGGCCGCCTTGCTGGCCGCCCCGGGGCTTCTGATCGGCCTGGATCGTATTCCAGGCAGAACCTTCGCCGATCAATCCGGTAAACTGACTGAGCAGCTGTGTCCAGGTTGTCCAGTCATGGCCGCCGCCCACCACCGAGTAAATATGGTCGATGCCGTTTTCTGTGAGCCAGGCGTCCACGTTGTCCGCGCCGGCAGAGTTCTGATCGCCGCCGAAGGTGTTGCGGTCCGTGATCCCGCCGCCCACGATGATTTTTTTGCCTTCCGCGTTGGCAATGATGTTGGCGAGAAGGGCGTTGTAGTCGTTTTCATACACAGGACGCAGCGCTTTGTACTCATCGGCAGCCTTTGCATCATCGGCAGTCTTAAAAAACATATCCGCGCCGCTGAAGAATCCGTAATAGTCAAACAGATCATTGGCCGTCATCCAGATCTGGGTCGCGGCGACGCCGCCCATGGAGGTGCCGATCACCGCACGGTGCCGTGCGTCGGCAGCCGTGTTGTAGTTCGCGTCGATGTAGGGAACGACCTGAGAGACCACCGGACTGACGATCATGCTTTCAATACCGCTGCCCTTTTCAGCGCCGTCGACATAATTGATATAACCGTCACCGTCGCCATTTTGCCTGGAACGGTCATCCGCGGTAGCCCAAACGTCAAACATATCCATCCGGGCCGTATCTCGGGTCATGGTTACCAGGATGGTGGGAGCCACTTTGCCTGAGGCAATCAGGTTGTCGAAAACCCGATTGGCCAGACCGCCCGTAAACCAGGTATCATAGGAAGTCATCATGCCAGGGATCAAATACAGGACAGGATATTTAACATCCCTGTTTTCAGCCTGGTAGCCATAGGGAGTATAGATCGCCAGTTCAATGCCATCGGATATGGTGACGCTGGTGACGGTCCCGGCCCGCTCATTTTCCTGAGTCAGCGTCCAATCAAAGGAAGCGGACTGTTTTTGGGCATCATAGGGGATCACGACTGTGCTGCCGTCGGCGATGGAAATATCGCCTGCAAACGCATTCCGATCCACATCACGGTAGCACTGAACGCCCATGTTGGCGCTGGCAAGATCAAGCGTCAGCGTCCATGCGCCGTACGCTTCGTCATAGGCCATTTCACGGGCACCGTATCCGCTGTAATACATGCCGTTTTCCCATTCCTCGGGTTCACGCGGAGCAGTATCATAGTCCGCTTCGCTTTTGCCGACGGCGCCGTCCCTGGCCTGCGTCGGTGAAGCCATCCACATGCCGCAGACCCATACGCTCTCATAGGCATGGGCTGCGTCTTCCACTGTAAAAGTGGTGGAATAACCGGTGACAGAATCAGGGTTGGCGGTGCTTTGGACGGTGTAGTCCACCAGGGCTTTGCTCATATCCAGAGCGGGCACAAAGCTGCCGTCCCGTTTAAGGACAAGAGCCCTGCTGTCCGCCCAGACGGCAGGCATCCAGGCGGTGAGCGTTTCTTCATCCTCCGCGCCTTTTACTGT
>CAMJXZ010000156.1 GCA_946409855.1 uncultured Clostridia bacterium
TCGCGGATCCGCCGCAGCTCCTCCAGGATCACGGACAGATCCGGACCGGGATCTGGGACAGGATCCTCCGAAGCCTTCCCCTCTGGGGGTCCGTAGCGTCCCGCAGACGGTGCAGGTGGCACTGTCTGAGCGGAGGACGGGTCGGTAGACCCCGGCGGTGGCGCGTCAGCGCCGGATGAGGTTTCATCAGACAAATCCTCATCCTCTTCCTTCTCTTCCTCTTCCTCGATCAGCCGCAGGTACTCCGCCGCCGCCCAGCCGATCCGCCCGCCGTACCTGATCTGCCACCAGCTGGGGTCCCCGGCGTCGATCACCTCGACCACGGATCCCTTCTCCACCTGGTACATCTTCTGGTACTGGGTGCCCGGCCCCGTGCGCACGTTGAGCCACGTCTGCGGGTTGCACACCTGCGCCGTCATCGCGGTGCCCTGCGGTTCCTGAGGCTCGCCCTCCAGGGCGGCCGCGTTGGTATAGTCCACCATCTTCAGCTCCCCCCAGTAGTCCCAGTGATCAAGCGCCGACGTGACCACCCCGTACAGCGTCCCCTTGGCCTCGACGCACACGCCGCCGCCCAGGTACACGCCCACGTGGTGGATGTGCGCCTCGCTGCCCTTCAGGAACACGGCCGTCCCCGGAAGGACAGGCTGCCCGTCCTCCCGCCGCCCGCCGATGAGCTTTCCCTTGTTCGCGCAGTACTCGGTGTACTGGTACCGGGCGTGGTGGACGATGTCCTCGCCCAATTGCTTGAGCGCCCACCGGAGCAGCCCGCTGCAGTCGGTGACCAGGCGGCCGATCCACCTGGCCCCGTACTTGACGGTCATCTCCCGCGTGGCCGCCTTCTGCCTCGCCTCGGTCCACACGATCCCCGAGGTGCCCCAGATATAGCCCCAGCCCTCCAGCAGGGGGACGTAGACCTTTTCTACGAATGATTTGGCTGTTATCATACCTTACATCTCCGAACAATCGGTGATCTCAAACGGGTTTTTGATCGCGGCCACTGCGCACTTTGCGGCCAGCAGGCAGTTCGCGTCGCTCACGCCCACGGATTCCCCGTGCCGCTGCGGCGTGCTCTGCCCGCCCGTCCATTCCTCCGTCGGCCGCAGCTGGCTGCCGTATACGCCGGTCTTCTTCCGGCCCATCAGTTCGCACAGCTTCAGGAAGTTCGCGTAAGCCGCCACCAGGCAGGGAATGCCCTCCTGCAGGTGCTCGGCTTCGTCAAAGCGCATGTGCCCGGATGCGCCCAGCCCGTCCATGTCTGTCGTGCAGGCGTTCTCCACCGCCGTGCCGGAGACGAACACATCGCAGATCCCGCTTTCCGCCAGCGCCGCCTGCGCCATGGCCGCCTTCTGCTCGTAGGTGTTCGAGATGTACTTCACGTGGGACATCTGCCACATGAACGATACCGGATGGTCCAGCAGCGCGGTATACCCGTCGATCAGGGTCTTGAGGTCCGCTTTGCTGTTCGCAAAGCTCGTCACCGCGGACGCCTCATTGAACACTATGATATCGTACCGGTATTTCCCGATCACGTCGGACAGTTTTACGTTGGCCGTGTTCTTCCATGCCTGGTCCGCGTCCGTATACTCGTAGGCGTAAGCATACGGGGTATCCTCCGTCAGGTGCGTCACATGATGGGACAGCACCGCCGACCCGTGATACAGCATGCAGAAATTGAAACGGACGTCCGGCATCGCTTCCCGCAGCAGCGCCGGCACGTAGGAAAACTCGTCCAGGGTATAGCTGTTCCCCACCAGCAGAATGCTCAGCTGGTCCCCGCCGGCCGCCTGCGCTTCCCGGATTGTCAGGCTGTGGACGTTCGCGTCAATGCTCTGCAGGGCCGCGTCGTCGCTGTCGATGAACAGCTGCACATAGATATATACATCCTCCGCTCCGGTGGTCACGTACAGCGGATTGGCAGACGCGCTTGCGTGTCCCGCGTAGGAAGAAAGCTGGTCTCCCACCGCCATGGTATCGGACGATCCGCAGGCCGCCCGCATGACGGTCGTTGTCTCCTTTTTGATGACATACCTTGTGCCCGGCTTGCCCCTGACGATGATTGTCCGCTCCGGCCTGGTGCCCGTGATCGCGTTCATCTTTCCGGTGGTCCCGATATACTGGCCGCTTGCCACCTTGCGCACCAGCGCCAGGTTTCCCGTCGTGCCGCTCACGTCGTCCCGGACGCCGCTTTCCAGCGCTTCCAGTTTTTCGTCCCCGTCTTCCACGATGCCGGCCAGCTTGCCGTCCAGTTCCACGTTCATCTGCCTGGTCATCGGGAAATCCCCGTCCAGCACTTCGGTGCGCGCGTAGATCACATGGGCCGTGTAGGTGCCCGACGATTGATGCAGCGCCACCCACTGCCCGCCGTTCACGCTGATGGCGTTTTCTTCCGTATTCGGTACCGGGTGCTCTTCCGACGCGCTGCCGTACAGCGTCCCGGTCCATTCCACCCCGTAGCCGAATTCCGGTTTTTCATTACTGACACGCAAGGTCACGTTCTTCGTTTCATCCGTCCAGGTGACGTAAAGCTCGCAGTCCGCCTTCACCTGGAAGTAGATCATGAAGTAGCTGCCCCTGATGATCATTCCCTCGTTCGACATCCCCGGCGCCCGGATGTACGCGTTCTCCTGGATGACCCGCGGGTCGTCCTTGTCCATATCTACCGACAGCGCCCCAAAGGCAAAATGCTTCCGGTTCAGTTCCTTCAGCGCCTCCAGCGGAACCAGCTTATCTTTCACTGCCATCTGTCATTCACCTTCTTCCCGGTACACTTCCAGGTATTCCATCATCTCCGCTACCGTTGCCGTCGCTACGCTGTCCGCCGCGTTTTGCGCGGCCCGGGCCGCTTCCGCCGCCTCGTCCGCTTTGGCCAGCACCTGCTCCGCCCAGGACGGGATCGGCGCGGGCAGCGTGTGGCCGCCCGGGACGGGGGCCACCCGGAAACGGAACGGCCCGGCCTTGGCGATCACAGTCCCCGCGTCCCCGCCGGCGCGCCACTGCGCCTGCACCAGACACAGGCCGGGGACGGCCGTTTCCGTGCCGGTCAGCACCGCGGTGAGACAAGCGTCCCGTCTTTCGGCCGTCAGCGGGTAGATTTCCCCGTCCGGCCGGTAAAACAGCAGCGCCCCGCTGCCGGCCGGGAAATCCCTCGCCCAGACCTCACAGCGGACAGCGATGGCTGCCGTGCCGTTTTCCCCCTCCGCGGCCGCCAGGGGGACGGTGGATTCATTCAGCAAAAAGGTCTTCATCGTATTCGTTCTCCTTGAAATCATTTAGGCGACAGGTTCGGCGTCCACCCGGCAGTACGCCCGCGCGGTCAGGCCGCCGTCCCAGGAAAGGGTCTGGCCGCACAGGACCGTTTGGATCTCCCCGCCGTCCCGGGTGCGCACCGTCAGCCGGGCGCCCGGCACGACGGACGGGTCCCAGCGCCAGACCATCGTCAGCGCCTGCCAGGAAGCGCCCGTGAACGCTTCCTTCAGGCCGGTGCCCAGGGTATCGGCGCCGTTGGCAAACAAAGGGTTTCCGCGGATCACCAGGGCGTTTTCCCCGGTGGGTTCGCTTTGGTCCAGGGAAAAGGCGCGCAGGCTGTCCGGGCCCGACGTGCCCCAGGGCTGCACCAGCAGGTGGCGGAACGCAAAAGCGCGTTCGTCATGGGACAGGGCGTACACCTGGTCCGGCCCGACGACAAAGGGCGCTTCCTCCGTCCGCATGCTCCGGATGATGAGGTTCCCTTCCCGGGAAACGCAGGCGAAGGAACCGCCCGCCCCGCAGAGGTTCGCCAGCGCCTGCCGGAGCGTCCCGCCCTCCGGCGGCACCGGGGAGGCGGATAAAAAAGCGCTTCCGTTGCAGAGCAGCCCTCCTTCCGCCAGCAGGCCGCACAGGGAAAGGACGTGCTCCAGCATCCGGTCCAGGGTCATCTGGAGCGTGCCGGACAGGTACGGCCTTTCCAGCAGCGCGGCCATCGCGTCATAGCCGCGCAGCTCCAGGAACAGGCCGTCCTCCCCGCCGGACATCTCCGTCAGGCGGAACACCCCCAGCGGGACGCCGAAGGACGAAACCGGGCCTTCCCCGGTCAGGTACATGGACAGCCACGCGCCCAGCAGCGGCCGGTCCCCCCGGAGCGCGCCGCCCGGATGCCACTCGCCCGCCGCGTTGGCCAGGCGGACGGAAAGCATCGCCGCGCAGGCGCACCCCAGCAGCGGCCCGTCGTCCACCCCCTGGTCCAGGCGGAAGGACAGGATGCTTTCCGGCCCGATCACCTGGCGGGCGCCGCCCGGATACTGCAGGATC
Organism: uncultured Clostridia bacterium; assembly: GCA_946409855.1. Lineage (GTDB taxonomy): Bacteria > Bacillota > Clostridia > Christensenellales > Aristaeellaceae > UBA4246. The sequence continues at coordinate 4,288 of CAMJXZ010000156.1, forward strand.
CCCCGGGGCAGCAGGCGGCGGGCGGCGGCGCTGAAGGGCGGGGTCTGCGGCGCTTCGTCCGGCGGGGGCTCCGCCGGCGGGTCGTATCCGACGGTCAGCACCGCGGACGAAACCTTCGCCTGCACCCGGTGATAGCCCCGGCTGCCCGAGGTGATCCGCGCCTGGAAGGAAAAGGACAGCGCCAGGTCCTCAAAAGACCCGGATGCGTTGGCGTAGATGAGCCCGGTCAGGTCCTGGGTCAGCTCGGGGCTGCCCTGGACCAGGAATTCCCCCGGCCCGGTCAGGGAGACGGCGACGGACAGAACGGCGCTTTCGACCCGCGCGCCCCGGGGCAGGGCGGACAGGCCGAACACCGCGCTTTCCCGCGCGAGGAAAGACTCCGAAACGACCGGGGTGATATTCTGCCCGGCGACAACCATCCAGCCGGAGGACAGGGTAAACGGGGGGACAGACAGAATCAGCGTGGACAAAAGGCACTCCTCCTTCGCGTCATTTTTCCAGCAGCTCCGCCTGCGCCTGCCGGACCAGCAGGCTGGCCGCGCCGGGCGCGGGGGTCAGCTCGCTTTCATAGGAAAGCAGGCAGCAGACCATGGATTCCCCGGCGCCGCCCTGCTGCGCGGGGATCGCGAACAGGAAGAACGGATCGCGGGACAGGACCTCCCGCAGCGCCGCTTCCCGGTCCGGCAAAAGGCAGACCCAGCGCGCGAAAACCCGGCGCCTGAAGCCCCGGTCCTCCTGCACCAGGCTTCCGTCCGCCGCGCGGTCCCTGGCGCCCAGGGGCGCCAGGGTGATCCGCAGCAGGTCCGGCAGGGGGATGGGCTGGCCGTTCACGGTGATATCACTCATGCTTTTTGCCGGTCATCCTTTCGTAAGCTTGTTCGGACCGGCGGATGCGCAGCGACAGGGCCCGCAGGTCCTCGGGCAGGCGGGTTTCCCCTTGCCCGGCAGAGCGGGCGGGTTTTTCCTCCGCCCGGCGAATCACATTGGGTTCAGGCATACATTCCTCCTATTCACGGCATGTCCAGCCGGACGGCTTCCGCTTCGGCGTGATCCCCGAAGGGGCGGACGGAGCGGATCAGGTACAGGGGACGGTCCAGCGAAACGGCGCCGGCGGGAAACAGGACATCCCCCGGAACGGGCTCCCCGTTTCCCGGACAGAAAAGCAGCAGCGTTTCCGCTGGCCCTCCCTCCCCCGCGCAGGCGCGGCGGGTGACCTGCGCGCCGGGGAAGAAGGGGCGGACGTTCCCGTATCCCCCTTCCCCGGGCGAGGCCAAAAGGAACAGCCGGCGGGACAGCTCAGGGCGCATCAGGACACCCGGCCACCGCGGGCCGGTACCGGCGGACCAGACGGGCTGTTTCCGGGGACAGGCCGTCCTCATAGCGGACCGAGAGGTTCCCTTCCCGCCGGGCGCCCGCCCCCTCGCTGCCCCGGCGGGTGAGACGCGCGCAGGCCAGCTCCAGCGCGGCGGGGGCCAGCTCGGACGGCAGGACGGCAAGGCCCGTCAGGCCCCGGAGGGTGCACAGCGCCCAGCGCAGGGCGCAAAGGAGCAGCGCGTCCCCTTCCCCCTGCCCGTCCCGCCAGGCCCGGAGCGCCGGCAGCAATACCCATTCCGTCATGGGCTTACACCCCGGAATGGGCGTAGATGCCGTCCGTCTTGCTGCGGTACACGGAGGCGATGCCCACGCTGCGGTAGCCGAACTTCCAGGCGTCGGCGTCCGGGTTCATCTCCGGAGAAATGATCTTGGGCGCCAGGTGCTTCTGGAACTGGATGACGGCGGAGGGATGCACGCACAGGAAGGACAGGTCCTTGGCCTGGGCGGCCTTCTGAAAGCCGGAATCGGTCTGGGTGATCCCGGTATACATGCGGGTCTGGGGCACGCTGATCACCTGGGCGAAGCGGGACAGGACCGCGCGGGACTTCGTGGTGTCCAGGTCCTCCACCAGGCCCCTGAGGCCCGGCAGGATAAACAGGATCCGCCCGTCGTAGGGCACCTCCCGGTCGTCCATATACGTCACGCAGGCGCGCAGCGCGTCCACCACGTCCCCGCCGTTCGTCAGGGCCTGCGCCACGGAATGCACCCCGCTGAAGGAGGCGTAGCGGGACAGACGGAAGGCGTCCAGCTCGGGCACGACCCGGGTGCGGATGAACTCGCCGGACAGGCGGCCGAAGGCGATGCCGGCGGTTTCCGCGTCGTCCAGGGCGTCCACGGTGAACATGCGGCCGCGGTCAAAGTTGCACTTGACGGTCTGGTGGGTGAGGGTGACGTCCCCCTGCACGTAGCCGGAGGCGCGGCTGTAATCGGCCAGGCCGCTCATCTCCATCAGGGGGATGACCAGCTCCTCCGCGCTGGCGCCGGGCTGCGCCAGTTCGGGCGCGCCGTCCAGCACGGCGGTGAGGGAGGCCTCCTTGTACACTTCGTCCAGCAGGGGCACACAGGATTTGAAAAGAGCGATGTCATTGGGCATGATGCGGATTCCTTTCTGTTGATTGAATGGGGTGTTGATTGATCATGGGAGATGGCTGGGTGGGGATGGGAAATGGAAGGGAGGATGCAGGGAGAACCTCATCCGGCCCGCTGCGCGGTCCACCGCCGGGGCCTGCCGGCCCGTTCTTCGGTGAAAACTACCCAGGGCCTGCCGGCCCGTCTTCGCTGAAAACAGGCCACTGGCCTGTTTTCCGGGCGCTGCGGACCCACCGGACAGTTTTCCGGGCCCTCAGAACCCCCATGGGGGAAGGCTTTTGGCTGCCGGCCCGTACTCGGTGAAAACTGCACAACGGCTTCCGGCATAAGCCTTCCCCGCTGGGGAAGGTGTCAGCGAAGCTGACGGATGAGGTGGAAGACAAACTCTTTCCGTCCGGCCCGGGGAGGGCTTTGGGCCGGATGAGCTGCGCTTGCCGCGCAATCCCCGGGGGCGGTCAGGGCTTGAGGTTCATGGCGGCGCGGAGGCGGCGCAGGGCTTCATCCGGGGCATCGGGGCGGGAAGCGGAGGCGGCGGGCGGCGCGGAACGGAGCCGGTCACGGACCGCCGCGGAAACGGCTTCCCGCCAGGCGCTTTGAAGGCCGTCCAGGGATTCGTCCAGGCCGTCTTCGGCCATGCCGGACAGGAAGGGCGAAAGGGCTTTGGGCAGCTGCCGGGCCTGCAGGCCGTTCAGCAGGGCCTCCTGCCGTTCACGGACGGCCAGCGCCTGCTCGCGGGCCAGCAGGGCCTGTTCCCTTTCTTCCAGGGTCTTGGGGGATTCGG
>CAMJXZ010000157.1 GCA_946409855.1 uncultured Clostridia bacterium
TTGAGCATGACGATTCTCCTTCCTGATGGCCGTTTTAAAAGAGACTCCGGTATTTTTCGTTTACAGTTTCCCGGTTTTGAGCTTTCCCTTCGTGCCGCCCAGCCGGACGGAATGCAGGATCTCCGAGCGGTAGGCGAAATTGTTCTGATCCTTTTCGCGCTGCGCCTGTTCGGCCAGTTCGACCATTCTGTCGATCAGACGCGCGTAGGAGACGCCCTTTTTGTCCCACAGGTAGAAAGAAAGAGACCCCGGTATGGTATTGATCTCCGTGATGTAGACTTCGTCCGTTTTCCGGTCGATCATATAATCGATGCGGACGACGCCCTTGCAGTCCAGCGCGGTAAAAATGTCCCGGGACAATTCGCGGATCCTCTGGCTGGTGTTTTCCCCAATATCCGGGTTGAGGATCCGGCCCATGGAGGCCATGCCCTTGGAGGAAGAGGAGCCGCCCAGGTACTTCTGGGCGAAGTCCAGCACTTCGCCGCTGGAAAGCGGCATCTCCAGCGCGGACGTTTCCGTCTCGCCGTCAAAGCCCAGTACCGAGCAGTTGATCTCAATGGGATGATCCAGCCCCTTTTCGATCAGCACCCGGCGGTCGTACTGAAACGCCAGGTCCAGCGCTTCCTTCAGCTGCGCCCGGTTTTCAGCCCAGCCCACCCCGATGGAGGACCCCAGGGCCGCGGGTTTCACGATGACCGGATAGGACAGTTCCTTTTCCGTCTGGTCAAGCACGGCTTCCGGCGCTTTTTCATACCCGGACCGGAGGGCGCTGACGCCCGGCAGCGTCGGATACCCCATCCCCCGGAAGAACCGCTTCATGGTGATCTTGTCCATGCCGATGGCGGAACCTGTGATGCCGGTGGAAGTATAGGGAACGTTCGCCAGCTCCAGAAGCCCCTGCATGGAGCCGTCCTCCCCGTGCATGCCGTGAAACACCGGGATAAAGCAGTCGATCCGGGCGACGACCTCCTCGGTCAGTCCCCGGAAAAGCCCCTTGCCCTGGCTGTAATGAAGCAGGGCGCCGCTTCCCGCCGTCAGATCCAGCGATACCCGCTTGAGCCCTGAGCGGTACGGGTCAAACTGGTTGTACGTCTCCAGCGAGAGCAGCTTTTCCCCCGTGTACCATTCCCCGTTCTGCGTGATGTAGACCGGGGTCACGTCGTATTTTTCCCGGTCGGCGGCGCGCATCAGCTGCAGCGCCGAAATGATGGAAACCTCGTGTTCGCAGGACCTGCTGCCGTACAGCACGCCCAGCATTTTCTTCGCCATATGGATCAGAACCCTTTCCTGTACGATGGCCGCGTTCCAGAACTAAGACCGCGGCGGGCTTACTCAGCCGTCATGAAATTCCGCTGGTAGATGTTGTTGAGCCCCTTCAGGGTGAGCAGCCCGTCAATTTTGGTGATCATGCCCGATTCGTCGGCGATCAGCCGGGCAAAGCCGCCGGTTGCGATCACCTGCGCGTTCGGCTCCTTCATTTCCTCCCGGATCCGGCTGATCAGGTAATTGACCTGGCCGACGTACCCGAAAAAGATGCCGGACTGCATGTTGGAGACCGTGTTTTTCCCGATGACGTGGGCCGGCTGGATCAGCTCAAAGTGCGGCAGCTTCGCGGTGCCGGAGACCAGCGCGTCGCTGGCCAGGCGGATGCCCGGGCAGATGCAGCCGCCCAGAAAGGCGCCGTCCCTGTCCAGGACGCCGAAGGTCGTAGCGGTGCCAAAGTCGATGAAGATCGCCGGGGAACCGTACTCGATCAGCGTGCCCACCGCGTTGCAGATGCGGTCGCTGCCCAGTTCCCTGGGGTTTTCGTATCGGATGTCGACGCCGGTCCTGATCCCCGGCGCGACAAAAACCGGCTCCAGCCCGAAGTAATCCCGGCACATGTGCTCCACGGTAAAATTGATCGTCGGCACGACCGAGGACAGCATGATGCCCGTCACCGCGCCGCGGTCCACATGCCTGTTTTCAAACAGGCTGCACACCAGCACGCCCAGCTCGTCGCTGGTATAGGTCGTCTTGGTGGCCAGGCGCCAGTATTCCCGGAGCTGCTTTCCTTCAAAGACGCCGATTTTGATGTTTGTATTGCCGATATCCATCGTCAGGATCATCGTCTGTCCTCCGATTCATCCGGTTTTTCAGCCGTTTTCAGGCGGGACGCGCCGCGCAGAAAACAGATGTCAGGCGTTCAGAAAACACCTTCCTGATATTATATCAAACAGCGGTCCCGTTTGTCAAAACAATTACAGGCGGAAGGCGGTTTTGATGCCCGGCCAGTTCCTGTCCTGTCCGGACAGGATCAGGGACGCGCCGCATTTGGGCCATTCGATGCCCAGGTCCGGGTCGTCAAAGGCGATGCCCGCCCCGTCCCCGGGACAGAAAAAGTCGTCGCACAGGTAGCAGACGTCCGCCGTGTCGGAAAGCGTCAGGAACCCGTGGGCGAACCCTCTTGGGATCAGCAGCTCCAGCTTGTTTTCCTCGCTCAGAAGGACGCCGAAATGCCGGCCGAAGGCCGCGCTGTCCCGGCGCAGGTCCACGGCGACGTCGTATACCTCCCCCCGGCAGACCCGGATCAGCTTGGCCTGGGGATGCTCCTTCTGATAGTGCAGCCCCCGCAGCACCCCTTTCACGGAGCGGGACTGATTGGTCTGCACAAACGTGTAATCAAGGCCAGCTTCCGAAAGGTCCCGCCGGTGATACGTTTCCATGAAGAAGCCGCGCTCGTCCCGGTGCACTTTGGGCTCCAGCAGGCAAAGCCCCGGGATCCCGCCGGCGTTTTTGTGAATGGTCATCTGTCCCATGATCAAAGCCCTTCCTCATTGAGATACCGCCCGAGCGCGTCCCGCCAGTCCGGAAGCGGCGCAAAACCGCTTTGGGCCAGCTTGCTCAGGTCCAGCCTGCTGTTGAGCGGGCGCGGCGCTCCCGGGTGCCCGTAAGCCTGTGTCGTCACCGGCATGACCTGCGCTTTGATCCCACACAGGCGGTACGCCTCCCGGCACAGGCCGTACCAGCTGGTGTATTCCCCGCCGCCGGACGCGTGGTAGCAACCGTACTTCTCCGTCACGATCATATCGGCCAGAAGCCCCGCCAGATCGCGGGTATAGGTCGGCCGCCCGATCTGATCGCAGACCACCCGCACCGTGCCGCGCGTCCTGCCCGCTTCCGCGACGCTCCGGATGAAATGCCGCCCGTGCCGGCCGTACAGCCAGCTGACGCGGACGATAAAAAAGCTGTCCAGCAGTTCCTGCACGGCCCGCTCCCCCGCCAGCTTGGTTTCCCCATACACGTTGAGCGGACGGAGCCCTTCCGTATCGTCCGGCCGCCAGGGCTCCGTACCGAAGCCGTCGAACACGTAATCCGTGGAAACGTACAGCATCCGGGCGCCCAGACGCCTGCAGGCCTCCGCCACGAACCGGGTCCCTTCCGCGTTGACCGCCCGGGCGATTTGCACGGACGCTGGCTGCTGCGCCTGATCCACCTGCGTGTACGCCGCGCAGTGGAGGACCGCTTCCGGCCGGACAAGGCCCAGCACCCGCAGGACCGTGTCCCGGTCCGTGATGTCCATCGGGGTCAGCGCCGCGCCGGCCCGCGGGGTACGGCAGGTCCCGGTCACGCTGTGGCCGCGCCGGGTCAGTTCCTCCAGCACGTCGCGGCCCAGCATGCCCGACGCGCCTGTCACCAGTATGTTCATGCCGCCCCCGTCAGGAGGACGCGCCGGCCGCTTCCAGCCAGGCGATGGTCTTTTCGGAAAGCGGGTTGAAGGGCTTTCCCTGTTCCTCCACATATCGTCTGGTACATGCCAGAGACAGAAGGACGGCCGCGGGCAGATCCCGGTACGAAAGCTCCCGGAGCTCCTGAAGGCCGGGATACTCCCGCCGGCCGGGCTCCGTAGCGTCCGCCACGAAAATGCACATTTCCAAAGGGCTCATGCCCGCGCGGCCCATGGTGTGATAGGCGATGGCGTTCAGCACATCCGGATCCTCCACCCCGAAATCCCGCCGTGCCAGCACCGCCCCGGCCGGGCCATGCAGCATTTCCGGGGAGGAAAGCAGATCCGGGTCCGTGACGCCGCCGGACCGGGCCAGCGCGGTCATCTCCTCAAAGGGCAGGCATTTGGCGCAGTCGTGCAGCAGCGCCGCCCAGGAAGCCTTCTGCATCGGCAGATGATGCTTCTGCGCCAGCAGCACCGCCTGGGTCCGGACGCCCAGCGTATGGCGGAACCGTTTTTCCGTCATCAGGGAGAGGACCTTCTCCTCTGTTTCCCGTTCCTGATACAGCCCTCTTCCGGCGATATAGGCGGCCACCGCGTCCGGGAGCCCCGCCGGATCCCGGCGCAGGGCCAGTTCCCGCTGGATAGCGCCGGAGGAAACGGGCGTTTCCTCCATCGGAAGCACGGTGACGGACGCGCCGCGCCGGCGGGCGTTTTCCGCCAGCTCCAGGACGGGCAGCCCGTCCCTTGGGAGCACCAGGAAAGAGCACAGGGAAAACAGTTCCCGCGCGTTCTTCCAGTCCGGCAGGGTCGTGAGTTTATCCGCCCCGATGATGAAAAAAAGCTCATCCATCGGGTACCGGGCCCTGAGCACCTTCATGGTTTCCGCCGTCGGCACCCGCCGGGCTTCCCCCGCTTCCACCTCGCTGACGGAAAGGCCGGGCTGCCCCTCTGCCAACAGCCGCAGCATGGCCACACGGTCCCCCGCCGGAACATGGATTTTGCCCGCGTTGGGGATATCCCCGCAGGGCACCAGCAGCACCCGGTCCAACGGACCGGATTGCAGCGCCGTCCGCGCGGCCCGAAGATGCCCTTCGTGCGGCGGGTCAAACGAACCGCCGAAAATGCCCGTCCGCATCTTTGACCTCTCTCCCTTCTTTTCTTCTGTGCAGTAGTATAACGCAAAACGGCCGGATTGAAAAGAGAAAAACGGCAAAAAGCAGACGGATTCTTTCATATATATTTTTCATGTGTTTTCCATCCCGTAATTCATCCAGCAAATGGCTGGCGGTGCGTTCCGCGGGCCCGGGCGCCTCGTCGTTTTCAGCCTTCTTATGTTCATATTTTGAAGAGAATATGATGTAAATATGATGTAAATATGACGAATTGTTATAATTTCGTAACATTTTGTAACAAATTTTTAAACAAATTCAGTTCCATATTCAAACAAAATATGATAAAATTTAAAAGAATCTTAACATTTGGCACGGTCCCAGCGATCCGGCCGGATGTTCCGTCCCCCGATCCCCCATGCCCGGGCGGCAGCGCCGTTCATCCGATACGGTCCCGAAGACGCCCGGACAGCAGATAAACGACCGATTTCGTTCAACTGGAGGTGTGTTTCATGAAGCGATTCCCGCGTGTTCTGGCCGTGACGGCCCTGCTGGTTCTGCTGTTTAGCATGGTTCCGGCGACGGAAACCCTCGCTGAAACGGCGAAAACGTATTATGACCTGAGCATCCGCACGGACGAGGAGAAAGCAGCGTCCCTGATGACGGTGACCGCCGGCAGCACAAAAATGTACAATGAAAGCAACGAAGTCATCTGTACCCTGAAAAGGAATGAGAAAGTCTACTTCCTCTGGATGAGCGGCGATTACTGCTACGTGATCCGGGATAAGGCTTCCAAGGAAGGCAACCTGGGCGGATATGTGGCGCTCAGCGATCTGCAGTTTGAAAACTTCGATCTGATCATGGATTCCCTGAAGGACGATGAAATCAAAAAGTTTGCCGTCAGGGTGACGGGCGATTATGTGAACATGCGCGCCGGCATCGCCGGGACCAAGCAGCACAAGGAAATCATCAACTGGGACAGCGGCCTGCGCAAGGGCGAAACCGTCTACGCCTACCAGACCAAGAACAACTGGTACAAAGTGGTCCGGAAGAAGAAGGTCGGCGGCGTCCACCAGGTCGGCTGGGTGTGGGGCGATTTTATCGACAACGACGGCCCCAGCATCTGGCGCGACCGGTACGTGGGCGGGGTTCCGGCCACCGCCAAACCCACCGGCGCCAGCTCTTCCCTGAGCCGCACCTTCCAGGCGCAGATCGCGGTGGATCACGCCAACCTGCGCACCAACGAAAAAGGGCCCGTTCTGGGACAGTATCCGAAGGGCACCATCGTCACGGTATACTATTACGGCGAACTGAGCGACGGCTTCGTCCACGTCAGGATCAACGGCACGGAAGGGTATATGAGCAGCAAGCTGCTCAAAAAGATCGACTGACCTTCCGGCGCGCAGCGTCCGCCGCTTTGACCGATCCGGAAACCTCCGGAAGAAGAGAAGCGCGCGGTTCACAATTTGGATGAATTCCGTTCACATCTGTAACAACTCCGGCACGGGCTTTTCGCTCGTGCCGGTTCTTTTTTTCCTGAAATCCGTCCGCTCCATTTCTTTGCCGTGATGCCGCGGGTTTGCCGGGAAGCGCTTCTTTTCCGGCATTTTTCCGGTATAGCGCCCCATAAAATATCGCGTTCAGGCAGGGCTGTCAAAATATTACAAACAGCCCATAAAATTGTTAATAATTTGTAAAACATGTTCAGCGAATTGTAAATTCTCATCTGTTTAAAAATGAATAGATTGTGCTATAATATTTTAAACTTCACAGTTTGTCCTGCATATGCAGGGTATTCCGGTTCACCCTTTCCGTCTGCGCGGCCTGGTTTTTTGAACCGCCGGGAGAGGGCAGACCTTGTCCTGTATCTGCTGTGTGACGCCCTGCGTGATCGAGCTTCTGTCCCACATTCCATCTGAAACGGAGGTATCCCCATGAAACGTTCGCTGCGCGCACTGGCCGTGCTCATGCTGCTGGCCATGACCTTTGCCCTGCTTCCCGTATTGAACGCGGGCGCGGCAGTCGTCAAAGAAAAAGAATACGAATACTATGCTATCGATATCCGCAGCGATATCAATCTTCAGGCGGCCCGCATGACCGTCACGAAGAACAACACCAAAATGTATGACGCCAACGGCGAGGTCATTGCCACCCTGAAAAAGGGCGAAGTGGTTTATCATATGTTTATGAAAGCGGATAATAAAACCCCCCATTTTGTGCACGGTGCGTTTTATTACGTTGTCAGGCATCAGAAGAGCCGCTTCGGACATCTTGGCGGATATGTTCCGGTAGATGCGGTTCAGTTTGATTCGCTGGAAAAAATCATCAATGGTATATCCTCAAAAGAGAAGAAAGCTGTGTATGAATTGTTTGGTGCGACCGTTACCGGCGACTACGTCAATGTCCGTGCCGGCTACGCCGGAACGCCCGAGCACGAGGAAATCGTCAACTTCGGTCGCACGCTGCGCAAAGGTGATAAAGTACTGGCCTATCAGATGAAGAACAACTGGTATAAAATCATCAAGCTGAAAGAGGACAAAGGAGGTTGTCTCCGAGGAGATTACTTCGGCTG
>CAMJXZ010000158.1 GCA_946409855.1 uncultured Clostridia bacterium
ATAATTATCATCAGATGGCCATAATTCAATAGTACATCTTCCCTTTTTACCAGCAGGAATACTTGCACCAATAATAGAGCCAACAACAGTCCACCCATTAAAAGTTTCATTATCAATACTTGGATATATGGTTTTTTTAGTATTATTAATGACTACAATAGGTATTAAAAACTTTGTTATGCCATATTCAGTATAAAAGCCCGGGGTTTTATCGATATATATTTGAATACCAGATTGGTCTAATAGGATAGTCTTTTTTTCGGCTATATATCCTCTTGAAGTAAGTTCATTATGAATAGCATTATATTGTTCTTTTAATTGTTCATCTGTCATAGAAGATAAATCTTCTGAGCAAACTAATGAAGCAGAACATAAAAGAAATAATACTATGATTATTGAAACGGTTTTTTTCATTGTTTATTTCCCCTTTATAGAATAATATAGATTAATCACCCAATTGCGCAAAATGCTTGTATGAAAAGGTCTTGGCGTTCCTTCTCTGCTTTTTCTTGCTTGCGCTTGTGCAATGATTCTGCAGATTGTTTGCTCTTGGGTTTTTGATCAGATACTTTTGTATGTTCAGCGCAAATAGTGTTGATATTCTTGTTTGCTTTTATGGTAGTACCATTGTGAGTGAGGTTTTCTTTTTCGAACTTTCTACTTGAAGCCGTATGAGAGTCTTCTTGTCTTTACGAGCCACAGAATCAGAAGCAAAGTCTTCATGTTTTGTTTTTTGTAAGCATCAGATTATAGGACGAATTTATTGATTTCAACCATAAGAAGAATCCTCCCTTTTTTATTCATGCAGTATTTACGCTGTTTTGCTATATTATAATGGGGGGCGATGCTTTGTGTCAAGAGTTGAAATGTAGAATAATTCACGGTTCATCGGTTCTGGGTTATTGTGCCTTTCTAAAATATAAGTAGGGTATGTTGATGCTGCTGATAATACTTTTTATACTATTACATTAGAAGATGTAAATGATTATTCATGTAAGATCCTTTTCCTTCTTTGCCTGCCCCATGAACAAGAGGCTTTGCGCCGGTCGATGTTTTTTTATCTGCCTACTGTTCAGGCGGGGAAATCTGTGATATGATGGAATCACGCAAAGCCATGATCCGGACAGGGACGGATTTCCTTTTCTTTTATCGATGGAAACAGACGGCGGTACAACCATGATACGGACAGAGAACAGTCAGAAAAGCCCTTCCTTGCGGCTCAGGGGTATGACGCTGTTGTACGCGGCGGCGCACTTCCTGGTTGATTTTGCCTGCGCGTTTTTTATCTGGCGCTACGCGGCGGATCAGCGGTGGTATGTCGCGCTGCTTTTGTACAACTTCTGCGCCTTCGCGCTGCAGATGCCGCTGGGGCTGCTGCTGGACCGGGTCGGGAACGGGAAGGTGTTTTCCGCGCTGGGCTGCCTGGCGGTGGCCGCTTCCTTTGCTTTGCACGGGGCGGACCCGAACCTTTTCTGTATCGCCGCGGGCATCGGCAACGCACTGTTCCACATCGGCGGAGGGCACGATATTCTCCGGCGCGGCGGGAAAAAAGCGGGCTGGCTGGGGGTATTTGTTTCTCCCGGCGCCTTTGGCCTGTTTCTGGGAAACTGGCTGAGCCCGAAGATCTTTCCCGAATGGCCGGTGCTGGCCGCGCTGGGCGTTTTCGCGGCGCTGATTTTCTGCCTGTGTCCGTCTGTGCCGGGCGCCGGGGCGGAACCCGCCGCCGTCCGGGCCGGGAAGCCCTGGCTGGCGGGGATGGTCCTTTTGTTCCTGGTGGTGGTTCTTAGGTCCTACGGCGGGTTTCTGTTTCAGTTCTCCTGGAAAGCGGGCGTCTGGGCCTGGGTATTTACGCTGTGCGTCGTCTTTGGGAAGACCGCCGGGGGATGGCTGTATGACAGGGCGGGGGGCGCCTGGTCGGCGATCGTTTCGCTGGGCTGCGCCGCGCTGCTCTTCCTTGGGTCCGGGTATGCCGCATTGGGCTGTCTGGCTGTGCTGATGTTCAATATCACGATGCCGGTTACGCTGCGCATGATGGCGGACGAGATGCCGGACCGTCCGGCCTTCTCATTCGGGCTGCTGACGCTGGCGCTGTTCATCGGCTATCTGCCCGTCTGGTTCCGTCCCCAGGACTGGGCAGGAACCGTCGCTTACGCCGGGGTGTGCCTGGGTTCCCTGGTGCTGCTTGTGCCGGTGCTTTTGCGGAGTCGGAAATGATGTGGATGTGGATCAAGTGCCTGAGCGTTTCCCTGGTCCTGACGCTGATCTTCGAGCTGGCGGCCGCCCTGATCCTGAAAAAGCGCGGCCGGGCGCTTTCTGTGGTCGCCCTGGTCAATGTGCTGACCAACCCGCTGGTGGTGTCCGGCACGATCCTGTGGGTGATCTGGGACTGGCCGTACAGGAACCTGTGGGTCGCGTTCGCGGAAATCTCGGCGGTGACGGCGGAAGCGCTGATTTACCGCAGGCACCGGGATGATTTTCCGCATCCCTGGCTGTTTTCACTGCTTCTGAACGGCGTATCCTATGGCATGGGGATTGTACTGGAACCATTGCTTTCACAGTTTTGATCAGGAGGTGCGGTATGAAAAAAGCGATTCTTTCCATGGTGATTCTGTCGGTGCTGCTTTTCGCCTCGGTGTGTCCCGCGGGAGCGGATCTCCTTCCGCCCGGCGGCTGGATGTATCCGGGAAGAAAAACGACCCCTGTTCCGAGACAGCAGGTGTACCAGACCCCGGTTCCGGCCCGGCAGTATCAGCCCCGGAAAAACCAGTCGGATTATTTCCGTTCGATAGATCTGAACTATTATACCTATGCGGGCTCGGACAGGGTATTCCTTCAGATCGTGCTCCAGGATGTCAAAACCAGCTTTACGGTCCAGGACGTCAGCGTTTCCTGGACGGACAGCGTGATTCCATACGAAGCGTCCAGGCAGTCGGCCAACAATACGATGTATCTCATCGAAAGGGAGAAGGACGGCACCATGAAGGTCAACATCTTCCTGCCGACCCGTTCTTTCCCCCGGGGCAGGGAAGAAACGGTCCGCTTCCGGGCGGGCTGGGAAAACATCACCGTCTATTTTGAACCGTCGAACGAGGGATACTGGCATTTCAACGGGACCCCTTATTTCGAGTCGAGCAAATAAAGGAAGCGGAACAGTCCGCGCATCAACGGAAGCATATCAAAAACCCGCCGGTTCGCGTCTTGCGGCGAACCGGTGGGTTTTTGATAAATTGCCGGGATCAGTCTGTCCGGAGAGGAGCAATGTCAGACGATGGTCGTCCAGCCGAAGGGATCTTCGGCCTTGCCCCACTGGATCCCGGTCAGGGTGTCGTACAGCCACTGGGTCAGCGGGCCGATCTTGCCGCCGGCCACGGTGTAGGCGATGCCGTCGTAGGACAGTTCGCCGATGGGGGAGACCACGGCGGCGGTGCCGGTGCCCCAGGCTTCCTTGAGGGTGCCCTGGAGCATGGCTTCCTTGAGCTCATCCACGGACAGCAGGCGCTCTTCCACCTTGTAGCCGTGGGCCTTGAGCAGCTCGATGCAGCTCATGCGGGTGATGCCGGGGAGGACGGAGCCGGTCAGCTTCGGGGTGACGATGGTGTCCCCGATCTGGAACATGACGTTCATCGCGCCGACCTCTTCGATGTATTTGCGATCCACGCCGTCCAGCCAGAGCACCTGGGAATAACCCTTGAGCTCGGCCTTATGGCCGGCGCGGTTGCTGGCCGCGTAGTTGCCGCCGCACTTGGCGTAGCCGGTGCCGCCGCGGACCGCGCGGACGTCTTCCGTTTCGATCATGATGCGGACGGGGTTCAGTCCCTCTTTATAGTAGCTGCCCACCGGGGAGAGGATCACGCAGTAAATCGCCTTCTGCAGGGTGTGCAGGCCCAGGAACGGGTCGGTGCCGATCAGGAAAGGCCGGATGTACAGGGACGTGCCGGGCAGGGAGGGGACCCAGTCCCGGTCGATGTCCACCAGGGTCTTGAGGGCCTTGAGCACGAAATCCGGATCCACCTGCGGCAGGGTGATGCGCTCGGCGGAATTGTTCAGGCGCTTGAAGTTTTCCCAGGGGCGGAACAGCTGGACCTGCCCGTCGGGACGGCGGTAGGCCTTCAGACCCTCGAAAATCTCGGCGCCGTAGTGGAACACGGCGCAGGCGGGGCTCAGCGTCAGGTCCCCGTAGGGGACGATGCGGGCGTCATGCCAGCCCTGCTCCGGGTCGTAATCCATCAGGAACATATGATCCGTAAAGTAACGGCCAAAGCCAAGGGCGCTCTGGTCCGGTTTCTGTTTGAGCGTCGCCGCGCGCTGAATGCTGATTTCCATAAGCTGCCTCCTTCATGATCGCGCATCCTGCGGATCCTTTACCCTGTATCATACACCGCAACGGGCCGGGACGCAAGGAAAAGAATGGCTTTTCTGTGTTTTTTTCCGGGGGGCGAGGAGAAAAAGGGGCTGCCGCGGAAAGCGCTGCGGCAGCCCTGGGGGATTATACGATAGAAAAGGAAGGAGAAACTCATACAGCCTTGCGGACCACCACCGGGGTATGCTGGCTCACTGTTCAGTGAGAATAAGTCATCAACCTCATCCGGCCCGCTTCGCGGTCCACCTTCCCCATAGGGGAAGGCTTTTGGGGTCTTCAACTACCGCCGGGGGCTGTATGCCTGTTGCTCGGTAAGAATAGGCTGCGGCCTGTTTTCCGGGCGCTGCGGACCACATGGGGAAGGGCTTTTCAGGCCTGACGGCCGGCGCTGCCCGCCCATCTCGGGAAAGGCTTATGGCCCGCCAGTTTGTCTTTCCTGAAAACAGATGTTTTTTATTCCTGCGGCTTGACCCGGTTTTCCGGGGTCAGGCGGAAGCAGAAGCGGTCCAGGTATTCGGTGCCGGAAAACTCCAGGACGGTGTCTTCGATGTGCTCCATCTGCTGGTCGGTCAGGGAGAAGGCGATGGCGCAGGAGGAAGTGTCCTTTCCGCTCAGGGTCGCGCTGCTGCCGGGATAGATGCTGTAGGTGCCGTTCACGGCGCCGAAGCTGTAGGAGAGGGATTTTTTGCCGAACAGGAGGGCCCTGTTCCGGATCAGTCCGTCCCACGGGCGCGCTTCGGGGCGGTTGTATTCGTACCGGATCAGGATATAGATCTGATGGACGCCGTCCCCGGAATAATGCTTGGAGTCGCTGCGCTTGGCCGGGATCCAGTTGCGGTTGTAGCTGGTGGAGTTCCATTCGTCCACCGGTTCCCAGCCGACGATGACGGCGGTCACGTCTTCCATCAGGGAAATGGGCTCGCCGGCGGCGACGGCGATGTAATCGTCATAGCGGGCGGCCTCCCGCGCCATGGTCCCGCGGGGGTAAATGACGGCGGCTTCTTTCGTTTCCAGGTTATAATCGACGGTCAGCGTCACGGTGCCGTCCGTGACCACCGCGCGGCTGGTCCCGTCCTCCAGGGTTTCGGCGGAGACCAGGGTGAAGCCCGCTTCGCCCAGCTGGACGCTGAAGCGGACGTAGCAGTCGTAGACGACTTCGCGGTAGCGGTACCGGGTATCGTTGTTTTCGGTCTTTTTCTGATCGTACACGGCAAGGCCGGTCACGGACTGGAGGCTCACGATCTGGGGCACCGGGGGCAGGATGGACACCGTGTCCGGCTGGATCACGTAGGGATCCTCCGGGTTGTAATCCATCACGTTGACCCGCGGAGAATAAATGAGATTGAGCGTCCTGCCGCCGCAGTCGTACCGGACGGTCACGACCGCGTGCCGCTTTTTGAGCACCGAGGTCAGGACGCCGGTTTCCGACCATTCTTTGCTCTGCAGGGTGAAGCCCTCCTGGTTGAGCGCTTTGCCGAAATCCTCGTACTGGTCGTAGGTGATTGTTTTGTAGGAATAGGTGTACCCGCCGTCTTTGTTCAGCGTCGGGGTGGGGGTATCAACGTCCGCCACGGTATGCAGGCCTACCGTATCGATGATTTCGGGCGGCGGCGTCTGCAGGACGGGCAGGATGCCTTCCGCCGCGGCGCCGCAGACCATTGCCAGACACAGGAGCAACGCGATCAGAACGGTTTTGCGCATGGAACTTCCTCCTTACTTGAAGCGCATATGCTGGGCAGATCAGGGAATCATGCTGATGAAATCTTAACGGAAAACGGGCTGTGTGTCAAGCGGTTTCGCGGCGGGCGCGTGAAGGATCAGGCATAATCAGGCATATGGTGCCCGGGATGACGGGGGCCATCCGGCTCCGGCCCGGCAGCCGCGATATTTCTTGCTTTTTCTCCTCTTGTCAAAACGTTTTTTTCAGAGTATAATGATACTGGCTCTTTACGGAGCCGGGTTATGTCTGTCCCGGCGCGCCTCATTGCCGCCGGCGATATCATACAACTTGTTTTATTTATCGAAGGAGGTCTTTCCCATGGCTGTAAAAGTTGCTATCAATGGCTTTGGCCGCATCGGCCGTCTGGCTTTCCGTCAGATGTTCAACGCTCCTGGCTACGAAATCGTCGCCATCAACGACCTGACCAGCCCCGCCATGCTGGCGCACCTGCTCAAGTATGACACCGCGCAGAAGGGCTATTGCGGCGTGATCGGCGAAAACAAGCACACCGTGGAATCCAAGGAGCCCGTGTTCGAAGAAGACGGAAAGACTGTGAAGGTCCCCGGTTCCATCACCGTTGACGGCAAGGAAATCACCATCTACGCCGAACCCAAGGCTGCCAACCTGCCCTGGAAGGCCCTGGACGTGGACGTCGTGCTGGAATGCACCGGCTTCTACACCAGCAAGGCCAAGTCCCAGGCGCACATTGACGCCGGCGCCAAGAAGGTCGTTATCTCCGCCCCCGCGGGCAATGACCTGCCCACCATCGTTTACAACGTCAACAACAACGTGCTGAAGGCCAGCGACACCATCATTTCCGCCGCCTCCTGCACCACCAACTGCCTGGCCCCCATGACCAAGGCCCTGAATGACACCTATCCCATCGTGTCCGGCATCATGACCACCGTGCACGCCTACACCGGCGACCAGATGATCCTGGACGGCCCGCACCGCAAGGGCGACCTGCAGCGTGCCCGCGCCGGCGCCGCCAACATCGTGCCCAACAGCACCGGCGCCGCCAAGGCCATCGGCCTGGTCATCCCCGAACTGAACGGCAAGCTGATCGGCTCCGCGCAGCGCGTGCCCGTGCCCACCGGCTCCACCACCATCCTGGTGGCCGTCGTCAAGGGCAAGGATGTCACCAAGGATTCCATCAACGCCGCGATGAAGGCCCAGTCTTCCGAGAGCTTCGGCTACACCACCGAGAAGCTGGTCTCCTCCGACATCATCGGCATGACCTACGGCTCCCTGTTCGATGCCA
>CAMJXZ010000159.1 GCA_946409855.1 uncultured Clostridia bacterium
AAAAAATGATGGCGGCGGAAACCATGAAATACGCCATCATCATCATCGCCAGCGTACCGGTCATCTGTCTGTATCCCTTTGTGCAGAAACACTTTGTCAAAGGCGTCATGGTGGGCGCCATCAAGGGATGATCATCCTTCGAAACGGAAAATAAAAACGATATGATCGCTGAAATCCGACATATGTGGACAAATATCAAAGTCAGGACGAAGTTCCTGTGCATTCTGATGCTGGCCATGCTTCTGGTGCTTTCCGGAGTACTGGCCACATTTCATATGCCTTACGATGCTTACGACCGTCAGCTGTATAAAAGCATCACCCAGGTCATCACGCTGTTCGCCGGACAGATTCAAAGCGAACTGGACGACGTGCAGGAAATCTCCATGCGGATTCTGTCGGACAACGTGCTGCAAAAAAACCTGAGCCTGCTCAAGCGGCTGCCTGTCAATACCACAGCCTGGGTGGAAGCCAAAAATGAGGTAACGGACCGGATGGCCAACTTTTCCCTATGGTTTTCCAGCGGTTTCAGCCTGCAGCTGAAAACACCGGGCGGCACTTCGTTCAGCCGTTTTTTCCGCATCGCCTATGTACCGGATTCCGATATGCTTCCCGAAAGAATACAATATGCGGCCAATCATGAAGGCCGTGCCGTCTGGCGTCTGGAAAGCCGGGACGGTGAAATGACGCACCTGTTTCTGCTGCGCGAAATCAGGGAAATTGAAGGGCTGAGCCTGGATACGCTGGCCACGCTGCAGATTGAGCCGGATCTCAAAACAATCATCGAAAACCGGCTGCACATGCTGAACGAGCTGGGAACACCGCTGTCCTGCGCCGTATACAGTGCGGACGGCGTATGTCTTTATGCGGGAAACGAACGGCTGCGCAGGACCATGCCCGGGGACGACGGCTATGAGCGCATCCGTCAGCCCGAGGAAGACCTGCTGTGCGTCCGGTATACCGCGCCCGGCGGATGGCGGTATGTGGCCCTGATGGATTACAGCGGGATCAGCGGCACGATTGACCGGGTGGCTTCCCGTTCCCTGATGATTGACGGAATGATCGTGGCCGCCGCTCTGCTGCTGAGTATCCTTTTGACAGATTCGCTGCTCAGGCATCTGCGGCGTCTGGTTGATAAATTCGACATGTTTGCCCTGAGCGGTTATGTGGAGGATATCGACACTTCTCCATATTCTATCGATTTCACGCCGGAAGTTCCCGGCGAAAGCTGCTTGCTTGCATTGCATGAATCGAATATAATGATGCTGAAAATCGAACTGGAACAGGGCGCTCTGGGGGAAATCATGCTGATCGGTTTATCCGGGGACAGCCAATAACAGTCAGGAGGATATCTATGAATGCTTCATCAGACCGTCTGCCCGCGCTGCCGCTGATTGCAAACGACCCTTATTTTTCCGTCTGGATGCCGGGGGATACGCTTACGTCCGCCTGTCCGGTCCATTGGTCAGGCGTGCCCAAGCGCCTGGACGGGCATATGCTGATCGACGGAAAGGAATATGTTTTTCTGGGGCAGAGCTCCCGTCCGGCGATGGAAACCGGATCCCTGCGCGTTACGCCCACGCGGACGGTCAGCGTGATGGAGGCCGCAGGCGTGAAGCTGACCCTGTCCTTCTGGTCTCCCGCGCTGCCGGACGATCCGGACGCTTTGTCCACCCCCATCACATTCCTGGATTATTCCATTGCTTCAGCGGACGGAAGGGCGCATACCGTTTCACTCCGCTTCTTTGCGTCCGCTGCTCTTTGCTATGACGGGGTTGTGCCGCCTCCCCTGCAAGGGGATCAGTTTGACTTCGGACCGCTCCATATGGCATTCATCGGGCAGACACAGCAGCGGGTGCTGGGCCATTCCGGCGACCATATCACGATGGACTGGGGATATCTGTACATGGCGTCGGCCGGAACCGTCGCCTGCGAACAGGACGGCCTTCGTTTTTCTTTGGAAACCACCGCTGACAATTCCCCTGCATCCGGTTTCCTGATGCTGGGCTATGACGATATCGCTTCCGTGAATTACTTTGGCTCCTGCTGCAAAGCCTGGGGCCTGCGGGACGGGAAAACGCTCCCTCAGGCCCTGGCGGAGTTTTCGCTGAGGCACGATGAACTGCTCAGCGCCTGCAAAACGCTGGATGAACAGGTGCTTGCAAAAGCGCGTAGCATCGGCGGGGAGGATTATGCCCTGATCGCCGCCGCTGCCTGGCGGCACACCTTTGCCGCCCACAAGCTGATCGCCGCTCCGGGCGGGAAGATGGCTTTTCTTTCAAAAGAAAACGATTCCAACGGATGCATCGGCACGGTGGACGTTAGCTATCCCTCTGTTCCTCTGTTCCTTGCATTCTGCCCGGAACTGGTGAATGCCCTTTGCCGGCCGGTTTTGCATTTTGCTTCCCTCCCCGTATGGCAGGAAGATTTCGCCCCGCACGACGTGGGCCGGTATCCGTATGCGACTGGTCAGGTATATGCCGCCAAACGCCGCCTGCCCAACGGACAGGTGCCTCTTCCTTATTACCTGTATCCGGAAAAAACGGACGTTTACGACATCCGCTACCAGATGCCGGTGGAAGAATGCGGCAATATGCTCATCATGCTGGAAGCGGCGGTGTCTTTCGGGGCGAAGGATGACCTGATCCGCGAGTACGCGCCGCTGCTCTCCAAATGGGTCGGATATCTGGCCCGGTTCGGGGAAGACCCGGGGGAACAGCTCTGTACCGATGATTTCGCGGGACACCTGGCCCGGAATGTCAATCTCTCCGCCAAGGCCATCGTCGGCATTGCCTGCTATGCCCGGATCCTGAAAAGAATGAATCAACCGGAGGAAGCCATCCGCTGGCAAAACCGTGCATATGAAATGGCGAAAAGCTGGCTTGAACGGGCCAAAGCAAAGGAAGGCACGGCGCTGACCTTTGACGGCACCGGCTGGAGCATGAAATATAATCTGATCTGGGATAAGGTGCTTCATCTGGGCCTGCTTCCGGAAGCGTTTTATGAGGCCGAAACCGTCAGCTATCTTTCCCGCATGAACGAGTACGGCCTGCCTCTGGATTCCAGGGCAGATTATACGAAATCCGACTGGATCGTATGGTCCGCTTCCCTGTCTGAGAACCCGGAGGTATTCCGTCAGCTGATTGCCCCCCTGGCGCATTATCTGCGCCGGACTTCTACCCGCGTCCCGTTCTCCGACTGGTACGATACAAAAACCGGACGCTATGTGGCCTTTATCGGCCGGAGCGTCCAGGGCGGCGTCTATATGCCTTTTCTGACGAATCGATAATGTTCCGGCATCCACTTCCGGCGGTCTGGCAGACAGGCCGCCTTTTCTTATGATTCTGCCTTCGTTATCCTCAGGGTTTTGATTTCAAACGGCCTGAACGGCAGGGAAACATCTTCCCCTGTGCTGACGACCTCCTCCTGTACGTTTTCCAGCATATCGCAGCTGTACACGCGGCCAAACGGCAAATGGATGTGAAGCGTGCTGCGGGTCGAAGCCTGCTTGCACTCATACAGCCGCAGGATCAGATCGCCGCTGCCGTCCTCCGCTTCCTTGACCGTTTCAAGGATGATATTCGGGGCATCTATGGAAAACGCGCTGAAGGCGGGGGCGCGGCCTTCCGCAGCCGCCAGAGGCTGGTTCAGTTCATATCCCTGACGCACGGCGGGCGAGGCCGAAAAATCCCCCGTCCAGGCGGTAAACGCATAGGTGAAATGATGTTCCCCCTGATCGGACCGCATTTCGGGAGAAGCGCCCGCACGGAGCAGCGTCAGGCACACAGCCCCGTCCTGCACGCTGACGCCATATTTGGAATCGTTCAGCACGGCGAAGCCCCGGCCGCGGTCACACAGCGCCGTATACTGATGATTGCACACTTCAAACCTGGTCCGGTCGTACGCGCTGCTTCGGTGCGCGGGCCGTTCCACGTAACCGAACTGCATCTCGTGGATCGCGTTTTGGACCGGGATATCGCTTTCAAACCGCACTTTCAGCAGGCGGTGCAGTTCATGCCATGAAACGTCTGTCTCAAAAAAGACCTGCTCTGACCCGGCTTCGACCCGGATCCGCTGCGTCAGGGAAGAATGGCCGATGGTCCGCCGGACTTCCGCTTCCGCAGTCAATCCTCCCCGGATCAGAATGCTGACCTCCGCCTGAGCAGAAAGGGGGACCGGATCCCGTTCATACATGCTGTCAATGTCCCAGGCGTCAAATTTCCGCGGAACATCCCTGAACATTTCCAGCCTGTTCATGAGCTGGCCTTCAAAATGCAGAGAGCCGTCCTTGCGGCAGTAGCTGAGCATTTCCCCGCACGGACTGAACCGGACGGCAATCTCGTCGTTCTCCAGCAGGAATCCGTTTTTTGTCCATCCGGCGGAGCAAAGGCTTTCAGCCGGTCCGGCGTCTCCCGGTATCAGGGAGATCCATCCCATCGGAGGAACGGTAACGCGCGCGTATCCGTTCAGTACACGGATATTATCCCCCTCGGGCGTCGCGGCACCCCGTGCAAAACGCTCATCCAGACGCACTGTTTTTGATACGGGCCAGGAAAGGCTGTTAAAGAAGGCAAGGCCTTCTCCCGGCGCAAGCGTCCGGAAAGCCTGACGCGTCATGCCGGCGCTTTCTTCCTGGATACGTTCATGCTCCGCGTTTGCCTCCAGGTAGACCCTCGCGATGGAAGAACCCGGCAGGATATCATGGAACTGGTGCAGAAGGAGCCGTTTCCACAGCCGGCCCAGGCCCTCGCGGTCCGGGGTGAAAGGCGTCAGCCTCCCGGCCAGGGCGGTCCACAGCTCCGCCTGGCGCAGGGTTCGTTCCGACCTGCGGTTGTTCTTTTTGATTTTTGCCTGCACGGTATATGTGCCGCGATGCGCGGAGAAATACAGTTCCCCGCTCCAGGTATGGCGCGGCCCGCCTTTCTCCTGCATTTTCTCAAAAAACGCCTGCGGGCCGGTCATCTGAACACGCGGCATTCCCTGAAGGTCCTTTTCCCTCAGGATATATTCAATATGATCCCTGCACGGCCCTCCGCCGCCGTCCCCGTAGCCGAACGGCAGCAGAAAACTGTCCAGATCCCGTTTCTGCACCCGGCCGTTCCAGGTTCGGCAGATTTCCTCCGGATCCGTATTGTACGTATAGCTGGTCGGCAGAAAAGAGACCACCTCGCTGCCGTCCATCCCGCGCCAGGTAAAATAATGATAGGGGAACTGATCCGAATCGTTGTAGCTCCAGAAGATCTTCTGTGTGACCAGATAATCCACCCCGCAGCCCCTGAGAATCTGCGGCAGGGCAGCGGTATAGCCGAACGTATCCGGCAGCCAGAGCACCCGGGAATCCACATTGAACTCCTCCCGGAAGAATTGTTTTCCGTACAGCAGCTGGCGGATCAGGGCTTCCCCGCAGGGCATGTTCGTATCCGGCTCCACGTACATGGCCCCGTCGGCGATCCATTGCCCCCGTGCGGCCGCTTCCCGGATGCGTGCATACAATTCCGGGTAATGCTCCCGGCACATCTCGTAGGCGGCCGGCTGGCTCTGGATATACCTGTATTCCGGATAGCGCTCCAGCAGCCGGAGCTGCTGGGCAAACGTCCTGGCCGTCTTGCGCCGGGTTTCCGCCATCGGCCAGAGCCAGGCAAGATCCAGGTGGGCGTTGCCCACGGCGTACATGGTGGCCTGACACGTCCCGTTGACCGCCTCCAGGGCCGGACGAAGCGTTTCCCGGGCGCGGACATAATCATGCAGACGATTTTCGGACGGCTGCTCGAAATCGACCGCATGCGTAAACGCTTCCAGCGCGGCAGCAGCCTGCTCCGTCCTTAGATCCCCCTCCGGCAGCTGTTCATACAGTTTCTTCAGGGTCAGGACATCCATCAGCAGCTGGTATGCTTCCTCCCGCCAGATGCCGAAGGTGGAAACACCCAGCCTGGCGCGCCGGCCTTCCGGCAGCGGGTCCTGAAACGCCCCGGGCATCACGGGGCCGGTCGCGCAGGAGCCGGCATCCGGGAAGTAGTGTCCCGCGTACACCTCAAAAAGAAGGTCGTACTCCGTCCCGGCTTGCCCGCAGACAGTCAGGAAATTATCGACCATATAATGGTGCGGGGTCGACACCCATTCCGCCCGCCGCGTACCGAAAGCACGGCCGTTGACAAACAGCGCCGCTTCCCCGGACAGATCCAGATTCATCACGATCTGTCTGCCCTGCGCTCTGTCCGGCAGCCTGATCCTGCTGCGCAGCCACAGGTATTCCCAGGTTTTTCCCCATTCCATGCCCGGATCAACAGGCGCAAAGTCATGTTTTCCGGCTTCTTCTGCCGTCATATGCTCAAACGTCCTGAAGCCTTCGAACCGGATTTCCGAAAGCGGTTCATACAGATCCGCCTGTAGCGTCCGGATCCAGTGATCGATCCTGTCGGCGTACTCATTTGTCATCAGCTTTTTCATACAGCACCTCTGATCTGTCATTGTCCGGGTCAAATATCAAAAAAGGGAGGGCCTTCTCTTTGTCCGGCCGCTTCCGCGGGCAGCAGATATCGCGCCATAGAGGGATGCGCTGATGACCGCGGTCGGCGCGCCTCCATGAACAATCACCGCATTGACAGGCATCTTCCTGTCTCCTTTCAGTCAGCTTCGTTTTATATTTGTGCTCAAGCAGTTTTCTTTCCCGGATTCCGATACGGTGATCCGGTATTTCCTGGAGCGACACACGTGTGTATTCAGGGAAATCATTCATCTGGTTCTGCATTGCCGGGATTTTGCTTTTGAATGCATTCAGCGTCCGTTCACCGCTGAATTCAGTATAACGCGCTCATGGACATATGTCAATCGGCAGGTCAGCCATTCATCACGATTGCAAAACAGCTTTGTCAACCATATCATAATCACAATCGTGTGTCACTGTTCCAATTTCAGTTCCTCTATGCTCCGGATGATCTCCGTCTGCCGCTCATAAAACAGCAAATTCTTGTTATTGCGGAAATACGCGTCGCAGCCGTATTTGCCGATGAAGCGGGCGGCGGCGGGGTTGAGGGTGAGTTCGGTGACGAGGATCAGCAGCTCCTGGCCCTCGGGGAACACTTTTTCGCAGAAGGCGAACATATTGTCCAGCCGGGTCCGGGTGGCGGCGGTGGTCTGTTTCAGTTTGGCGTTTTCGTCGTCAAAGCGCTTCTTGATGACCTGGAAGGCCTGCATGCCGGCGGCGGCGTCTGACATCCTGATCCCGGCGGCCATTTCCGTCATCACAGCCGCGGCGCGGCGGCCGGCGCGGGCGGCGTCCTCGGACATGGAGTTGGCCCGGCGGCCCGCCTGAGCGGCGCTCTCCAGCTTCGAGGCCTGCTT
>CAMJXZ010000160.1 GCA_946409855.1 uncultured Clostridia bacterium
CCAGTATCACTTGCAGGGATTGGATATATAAAATATTTAATTGAGAATAGTATTAATCGTCTCGAAAAAACAAGCCCAGCGCCGGAGCCTGTCCTGACGCCGGGTAAACCCGGCAGCCTGCCCAGGACAGAAAGAGGCGCAAAAAAGCGGGCATTGCTGCCCGCCTGTGGCCTGTGGCCGGATCAGAACCAGCTCACGATCTTGTGCATAATGGAGTTGGCCTTATCGGCAATTTTTTCGATGCCTACGATCCCGCCGACGACAGCGCCGATAGGAGCTCCGATCATCATGCCGTTTAACGCGCCTCCCGTGCCCCCGACAACGCCGCCCACCACAATGCCGCCGGCCGCGCCTATGCCCATTCCCGCACCCACGCCGACTACATGATTCAAAAAATCGCCGCCATTGATTTGTTCCAGTTCGTTCAGGTTCAGTTCCGTCATGTTCGTAGTCATATTTTTCTCCTCCTTCCGGTGTGTACTTTTTTTATTGTGGGTTTTTTCTTTAAGTTTTGCTTGGGTGTTTTCACTGTATATACGCAGCGACGGGGCGGGATGGCAGGTTGAATTTCAGGGGTTTTTCCATATTTATGGGGAAGATCGGAGGAACGCTGTTTTTCACATCACGCATGGGGGTTTTCAGCGGGATCCGGCAAACAGGCCGCAGGCGCAAAAAACCGTGTCCGGATCGTTCTCCGGGATATCACTGAAAAAAGGGGTATCAGCCGGTTCCTGTCCGAAGAAGGCAGTCATACCGGGCTTGCCCGAAGGATTGCCTTCTCTGTTCCGGGCCGTGCCGGGGTATGGATCTGCTCCGGATCACGTGACAGTGAGATGCGTTTTCGCTGCGAAAGAATCAGGAGTACTTGTTATTCTTTGTCGTAAGAAACGGATATATTTGTTAGTAGATTCCGCATCCGGGAGATCTGTTCACGTTTGATTCGAATAGCATGCTGCAGTATATGATGGTCTCCACATCCAGCGGTAAAACCACTTGCACTGCCATTTCTTTTGTTGTATCATTTCTTTGCTGATATTGTTTCATGGCAGTTACATTATACAGCAAAAAACGGAGAAGTTCGAGTGAACAACTCCTTTTTTTGTTCGGGCTTAATGCAACAGCCCCACTTATCTTTAACGCCCGCCATGGGCAACAGCTGGGTGGTGGAAGTCCACTGTGCGCCTGGTAGCAGGAAGCGTTAGCCGAAGGCAAGGGTGTCCGTGGCCATTAACAACTTTTATTTTATCTTATCAGAATACAGCAGTTCCATGTAAGGGAAAATCAAAGCGTTTGCCTTTTTCTTTACAGGTACATCATTATGCTATACCGCATATCTTTTTCGCCATCCTAATAGCCGGCCGCTGGGTGAAGAAGCTGACAATGAAGCAGCACACCCATACGGGCAGGATCATTTCCAGGAAGCCGCCGGGTACCGCCTGAAGCGGCGCGTGACCCCGGACGCAGAGGGAAAACCAGGTCATGAATATTGTCATCACGACGCAGAAAAAGGTGTTGACGACCAGGTTGACCAGGATGTCATATTTCACGGATCCGGGCTGGGCGCCGCATTTTTTGGCGAACGCCATACCCCATCGGTCCGTGGGGATAAAATACCCGATCACGCAGGCAAAGAGATAGGATACCACGAAGCTCAGCGCCATCTCCCCGATGTTCAGCACGGAAATATGGCCCAGGATCAGGCTCATCACCTGGGCGACCACCGCCATGGTCAGGGATACGGGGGCGTTCATCAGCATGGTTTTGACAAGTTTGAAACGGTTCATGAATCCTGCTCCTTCATGGTGTATGTATGCAGGGAACGATAGGTCTTCCGCATCAGCAGGGACGAAACAGCCGCCGCCAGGAAGAACAGCAGGGTGAGAACGTCCAGCGCGCCGGTAAAGGCCTGAAAGCAGGAGACGATCCCGGCAATCAGCGCGACGGTCATCAGCACGGCGTGAAACAGCGGCGCGTAATCCATCATCCAGTGAATGGAATGGAAAGTCCGGTAATCCAGATGGGATTTTGCCATAGAGAAGCGGACAACGGCGATGATCATCAGCATCGCCGCGACAAGGGAGGCCGTCCCGGCAAAACCGACCCAGTTGTGCCGGGCGACACCCGTGGGCAGAATACCGCAGAGGACGGAAAGCGTCAGACTGACGGCCGTCAGCAGCGCGCAGGCTTTCCGGACCGATCGGAGCTGCGCCTCCGGCGCGTCCCAGCCGTACAGACTGCTGTTTGAGAAAAAGCGCGGCATCCTGTTCCCCTCCTTTTTTACAGATGGTAAAGCCTTTCCGCGTTTTTATGCAGGATCAGTTCCTTTTCCGCTTCGGTGATATCGAGGCTTTGGACAAATTCCGCGCCTTCCAGCAGCCAAACGGGCCGAACGGGATAGGAGGTGCCGAACAGGATATGATCGGCGCCCAGCGTCTGGACCGCGCATTCCAGCTGCGCCTTTCCCCAGGGCTGGGCGTGGCTCATCTCGAAAAACACGTTGTTTTTCAGCTGCTCCACCACCAGTTCGTTGTCATCCCTGAACCGGCTGACCGCTTCCTGCACCTTGGGCTTTTTGGGGAACCACAGGCTGGTGAAAGCGAAGAACCCGCCGCCCAGCATGGAATGTACCAGCTTCACATGGGGGTACCTGGTGAAGAACCCGCTGAACAGCTCCCGGCCGACGGCGGTAGCCTGGTCCACGCAGCGGCCGTAGCTGCGGCGCAGGTTGGTATAGGCCGTCAGGCAGTCGTACTGCACGGGCAGGGGCGTATGGTGTACATAGCAGGTGACGTGCCGCTCGTTGAGGTACGCAAAGAAAGGCGCGAAGGCTTCGTCGTCCAGGTAGAGATTTCCGTAATGGGCGGACAGCTGCAGCCCACCGAAGCCCAGCTCGTCCAGGCAGCGGTCGATTTCTTTTTTCACTGCCGGCGTTCCCTGAGGCGGCACCACGCCCAGCGCGGCCATGCGGCCGCCTGATTTCCTGACGTGCTCCGCCAGGCCGTCGTTAAACAGACGGCATGTGTCCAGGCTCATCCATTCCTGCTGGCAGGACAGCTTGAGCACAGCTTTTTCAACCCCGGCCCTGTCCATATCGGCCAGCTGCTTTTCCAGCGCATAATCGCCCTGCACGTAGTTCAGGTTTTCGCAGCCGGCAGGCTTTTCGATCACGTACTGCTTTACGCCGGTATCGGGATTGGTTTTGAGACATCCCCTGATGCCGTACTGCACGGGCACTTCGGCCAGAAATTTTTCGGCCAGTTCTTCATTGGAAAACAGTTCTTCGGGGAACCAATACAGGTTGGCGTCGATCACCTGATTCATGATACGCGCTCCTCACTTTACTTGATCATTGAAAATCCTGTTGATGTCGTATACGATCGCGAAAGGTTCCTGACCGTAGACGCGTTTGGAAGTTTCCTGCGCTTTGTCCCAGCGCACGTCCCTGACGGCGCCGTCGCTGCCTTTTTTCTGGTCCTTGGGGCCGTCGCCGGGATGGGGCAGTCTGCGCTTCCAGACGATATGCCCTTCCGCGTCGGTCTGCTGCCAGTTGTTGAAGGGCGGATCCTGCCGGGGCTGTCCTTCCGCGCCGTTCAGGATGGCTTTGCAGTTATCGTACAGCTTCTGCACGATGTCCGGATCAGCCCGGCCGGGGCCGCCCCATACCGCGTCGTAATCCCTGCGGTAGGGCAGCAGCTTTTCGCTGAGCTTCGCCCAGTTTTCCACGGTGGTGTTGATGGGCTTGCCGAAAGGCATGCCGAATTCATCGCCGGTAAAGAGCAGGCGGCCCGCTTTGTCCAGCAGCACGATGCTGCCCACGGCGTGGTCGGGCATCTTGAACACCAGCAGATCCCGGCCTTTCAATGGGATGGTGTCGCCGTCCTCCACGATCTGCACTTCATAGTTCCGGGGGAAGAAAATCCCATCAAAGCTGGGAAAGGGCCGCGTGGCCAGGGGCACGGATTCCGCCGCCATGTATGTTAAATCGAAATACCCGTCGTTGGCGGTATGGTCGAAATGATGATGGGTATTGACGATGCGCGGCACCGGATGGCCGATCAGCTTTTCACAGTATGCCCGGATGCTGCCCGCCCCGTAGCCGCTGTCGATCAGGAGAGCGTCTCCGTCCTCCCCCTCCAGCAGATAGGAGTAATCCCCGTCCGACAGGATGCGCCAGGTCCCGGGCGCGATTTCCAGCACACGGTAATAGGGCTCGCTCATGGGGACGCGTACGCCGTCCTCATCCTCCAGAAGGATGTTACTTTTGACGGAAAAATCAAACGGTTTTACTTCGCTCATGGATCCGGTCCTCAGCTTTCTTCTGATCCGTGCGGGAAGAAATGGCCCGCCCGGGCTTTGGCATATTACAGAATGTCCTTGTTCAGTTCCCTGGCCCGGCAGCAGGAAATATAGTGGTTGGGCAGGATCTCTTCCAGCTGCTGGGGCTGCTTGCAGGCGTCCGTTGCATAGGGGCAGCGGGCGGCGAAGCGGCAGCCGGGCTTGGGATTGACCGGGCTGGTGATTTCGCCCTGAAGCTTGATGCGTTCATGGGGATGGTCGATGTCCGTGGAAGGGATGGCGGACAGCAGCGCCTTGGTGTAGGGGTGCAGGGGCTTGACGAACAGTTCCTTGGCGGGGCTGGTTTCCACCAGCTGACCCAGGTACATGACGCAGATATCATCGCTGATGTGGCGCACGACGGACAGGTCGTGGGTCACGAACATATAGGTCAGCCCCTGCTTTTCCTGAAGGTCCTGCAGGAGGTTGAGCACCTGCGCCTGAATGCTTACGTCCAGGGCGGACACCGGCTCGTCGCAGACGATAAAGTCCGGGTTCAGGGAAAGCGCCCGGGCGATCCCTACGCGCTGGCGGCGGCCGCCGTCCAGTTCGTGGGGATAGGCGTGGCGCAGGCGTTCGTCGATGCCCACCAGCTGCATCAGTTCATCCGTTTTCGCGTCGATTTCGGCGCGGGTCCTGTACCGCCTGGAAAGTTTCAGGGGCTCGCGGATCACGTCTTCCACCGTCTGACGGGGGTTCAGGGAAGAATAGGGGTCCTGGAAGACGATCTGCATCCGCTCGTTGATCTCGTGCATCTGGCGTTTGTCCACATGGGTGATGTCCCTGCCGTCCAGGAAGATCTGGCCGTCGGTGCTTTCCAGCAGATGGATGATGGTGCGGCCCAGGGTGGACTTGCCGCAGCCGGACTCGCCCACCACGCCCATGGTCTTTCCTTTTTCGATTTTGAAGGAAATGTCGTCCACGGCGTGCAGGGTGCCCTTGGGGGTGTTGAAATATTTTTTGAGGTGCCGGACCTCGATCATGGGATTCGCCATTTCTTACACCTCCTTCTTTTTGCTGAGATTCACGTGCGGGGAGGAACCGGCGGCCTTTTCCCGGGCGATTTCCGCCAGGCGGCAGCAGCGGCAAAGGTGACCGTCCCCGATATCGGTCAGGGGGATATGCTCCTTTTTGCATTCCTCGCCGGCATAGGGGCAGCGGGGGTGGAAGGCGCAGCCCTGCGGAAGGTCCGCGGGGTTCGGGGGCAGGCCGTCGATGGGGGAAAGGCGGCTGACGTCGCTGTTCAGGTCCGGCAGGGAGCCGAACAGGCCGATGGTGTAGGGGTAGCGGGGGTTGTGGAAGATCTGCTCTTTGGTGCCGTATTCCATGATCTCGCCGGCGTAGACGACCGCGACCGTATCGCAGACCTCCGCCACAATCCCAAGGTCGTGGGTGATCATGATCATGGAGGTATTGAGCTTCTGCTTCAGGTCATTGATCATGTCCAGCACCTGGGCCTGGATGGTCACGTCCAGGGCGGTGGTTGGCTCGTCCGCCAGCAGCAGGGTGGGGCTGCAGGCCAGGGCCATGGCGATGACCACGCGCTGCTTCATGCCGCCGGAAAACTGATGGGGATATTCATAAAAGCGCTCGCCGGGGATGCCGACCATTTCCAGCATCTGCTTGGCTTCCGCCACCGATTCAGCTTTGGAGCAGTGTTCATGGAGCTTGATGACCTCGGCGATCTGCTCGCCCACCCGCATGATGGGATTGAGCGCGGTCATGGGGTCCTGGAAGATCATGGAGATTTCCTTGCCGCGGATCTTCTGCATGTCCGTTTCGGAAACCTTCAGCAGGTCCTTGCCCTCAAAGAAGATTTCGCCGTTGGGCACGCGGGCGGGCGGCTCCGGCAGGATGCGGAGGATCGCCCGGGCGATGGAGGTTTTGCCTGCGCCGGTCTCGCCGACCAGGCCGATGGTCCTGCCCTTTTCCAGTTCGAAGGATACGTTGTTGACGGCGTGGATGACCTCGCCTTCGGAGGTGTATTCCACGGACAGGTTTTTGACCGACAGCAGCATGTCTTTGTTTGCCATGGGATCGCCTCCTTCTCTCAGTTCTTCAGCTTCGGGTCCATCGCGTCGCGCAGACCGTCGCCCAGCATGTTCAGGCACAGCACCACCAGCATGATGGCCAGGCCGGGAAAGATGCACAGATGCGGGTACTTGGTGATCATGGATTTGCCTTCGGACAGCATCGCGCCCCATTCGGGGGTCGGCGGCTGCACGCCCAGGCCGATGTAGGAAAGGGATGCCGCCTGGAGGATGGTGTTGCCGATGCCCATCGTCACCGACACGATGACCGGGGCGATGGAGTTGGGCAGGATGTGGCTCATGATGACGCGGAACCTGGAGCAGTTGATCTTTTCCGCCGCTTCGATGTATTCCTGTTTGCGCACCGTCAGGATGGAGCCGCGCAGCAGGCGCACCGTCATCGGAATGCCGCCGATGGAAAGGGCCAGGATGGTGTTTCCGATGCCGGAACCGAGGGCGGCCGATATGGCGATGGAAAGCAGCATGCCGGGGATGGCCTGGATGATGTCCAGGATGCGCATCACGATGTTGTCCACCTTGCCGCCGTAATAGCCCACCAGGGACCCCAGCAGCACGCCGACGATCGTGGAAACCAGGGTGGACATCAGCCCCAGCCACAGGGACGCGCGGGAGCCGAACATGATGCGGGAAAGAATATCGCGGCCCATGCCGTCGCAGCCGAACGGGTGCTGCCAGGAAGGCAGGGCGTAGCGGTCCGCCTTGCTGGTCTTGGCGTAATTATACGGCGTGATCCAGGGAGAAAGGAGGGCGACCGCGATCAGCACGATCATGATGCCCAGGCCGATCATGGCAACCTTGTTTTTGCGGAGGCGGTGCATGACCTGGCCGAACTGGCCCTGCCGCTTGCTCCGGACGCCCGCGTGGTCTTTGCCGACAGCTGATACAGACATTATTTCTTCCCCTTTCTGCCCTCGTACTGGGCCTTGATGCGAGGAT
>CAMJXZ010000161.1 GCA_946409855.1 uncultured Clostridia bacterium
GCCCGGGAGCCCCCGCAGGGGCGACAGGCAAAGGCGCTTGGGGGGTCCCGCAGGGGGGGGAGGAGGGCCCGGAAATCGTGCCGGTGGCACGATTTTACCGACGAACGGGCCGGCAGGCCTTGGACCGTAAGACCCCCCTGCGTTCACTGTTCACCCCGTGAACAGTGCCTCAGATATTGCGAAACCGGCCGCCCCGCCGGGCAATCTCTTTACAGAATCAGGATTATTTGATAGAATAGGGGCACCAACAAACGCCGGGCCACCGGCCGGCTGTCTTTCAGGAGGGCGGCATCCGTCATGGAATCCTTTTCCGTCGTTTCATCCGAAGTGCTTCTGCGGGCGCGGGCCGAATGCCTGCTGGCGCCGCTGGGGGTGCTGTTTGAGCAGGACACCGTGGCCGACTGCATGGCCCACCCGGTGCTGCGCCCCTTCTTCGGCACCTGCCTCAAAAACGAACTGATGCCCCGGATGGAGGCGGAAGGCCGGGACGAGGCGGTCATCGCCGCCTGCCGGTATCTTTCGTTCAAGCCCACCTCCCTGCACGTCAACGACCTGATGGACGGCGCTCTGGAGAGCTTCCGGCTGTACCTGCTTCCGCTGACCGGCGCGGATACCCCCTGTCTGGTTCTCTGCCTGTGCGCGCTGATCATGCTGTTTTCGGGCGTCCGCCGCGGGAAGACCGGCTATGCCCTGATCGGCTCCGACGGGAGCGTCGTCCCCATGAGCCGCGACCCGGAGGCGCTCGCCTCCTTTTCCCGCCTGTCCTGCGACATGGACGCGGATTCCCTGGCCTACGCCGCGCTGGCGGACGAGCGCATCTGGGGCCGGGACTTAAGGGAGGAAGAAGGCCTTCAGGAGCTCACGGCCCGCACCCTGCAGGACATCCAGCTGCTGGGCCTTTCGGAAACCTGCCGGAAGGCGGCGATGTGATGCGGGTGGTCCTGTACGCGCCGGAGATCCCGCAGAACACCGGCAACATCGCCCGCACCTGCGCCGCCACGGGGACGGACCTGTTTCTGATCGAGCCGCTGGGCTTTTCCATGTCCGACAGGTATTACAAGCGGGCCGGCCTGGATTACTTTTCGATGGTGAACATTCAGGTGCTGCCCAGCTTTGAGGCGCTGCTTCGGAAGTTCCCGGACGCCCGCTGCCATTTCGCCACCACCAAGGCCCCCCGCAGCTACACCCAGGCCGCCTACGAGCCGGACGATTTTCTGGTGTTCGGCTGCGAGACCCGGGGGCTGCCCGAATCCCTGCTGGAAAGGGTGTACGACCGGTGCGTCCGCATCCCCATGCGGCCCGGCGCCCGTTCCCTGAACCTGAGCAATTCTGTCGCGGTGGTGCTGTACGAAGCCCTGCGGCAGCAGGATTTCGCCGGCCTGAAGGACGCCGGGGAGCTGACCGGCCGCGACGACCCCGTCCAGCCCTGGATGGACTACCTGGGCGGTCCGTCCCGCGGGCGGTAATTGATCTGATGTCCCCATAAGGAGTTGATACCGTGCAGTATTCCGAGGATCCCTATCAGGCGGAAGAAGAGCTGCGCCGGGTGAACCGGCGGGAGCGCTGGCGCATGATCTCGCAGATCTGGGAGCTGGCGGCGCTGGTCACCGGCGTGCTGGCCCTGTTCGCGCTGCTGGCGCTTTTGTTCAGTATGATCAGCTTCGCCCGGCAGAGCGTTTCCTCCCTGCTGTCCATGATGTTCGGAATCGTCTGGTGACCTGCCATGGAAATCAGCTGGGATGAACTGAACAGGCAGATCGCAGCCTGCGAAAAATGCGGCCTGTGCCGGCAGATCCGTCACAAGGTGCCCGGCCAGGGGAACCCGCACGCTAGCCTGATGCTGATCGGCGAGGGCCCCGGGCGGGACGAGGACGAAAGCGGCCTGGCCTTTGTGGGCAGGGCCGGCCAGCTGCTGACCAGGATGCTGGCCGCCATCCGTCTTTCCCGGGAGGAGGTCTACATCTGCAACGTGGTCAAGTGCCGCCCGCCGGACAACCGCACCCCCATGCCGGAGGAAGCGGAAGCCTGCCTGCCGTACCTGCGGATGCAGTTCGCGCTGGTGCGTCCCAAAGTCATCCTGCTGCTGGGCGCGACCGCCGGCCGGTATGTCCTGGGGGACGATTTCCGCGTCACCCGGGACCGGGGACGCTTCGTACAGAAAGGCGGCATCTGGTTCATGCCCACGTACCACCCCGCCGCCCTGCTGCGGGACGAAAGCAAAAAACGGGAAGCCTGGGCGGACTTGAAGCAGGTCATGGCGAAGCTGGATGAACTCAAAGGATGACATCATCATCCGAATCCCGATCCCTTTTCGCCATCTTTCCGCCATAATGCTCTGGTATTGTTAAGCCACAAAGGAGGTGTTCCTCTGGACGATATACAAGCGCTGTATGCCGGAATGGAGGAAGAAAGCGCGCTCCGTTTTCCGGGGAAAAAGCCTGTCCGCGGCTGCGGGCCGGGGCATCCCGCGGTCATGCTGATCGGGGAGGCGCCCGGGGCCAGGGAGGTCGAAGCGGGCCGTCCATTTGCCGGCCCGGCCGGGAAAAACCTGGACGAGTTCCTGCAGGCCACGGGTCTGAGCAGAGAGGCCCTCTACATTTCCAACGTGGTCAAGATCCGGCCCTGCGAAACCGGCCCCACCGGCCGGACGCGCAACCGCCCGCCCAGCCGGGAAGAGATCGGCTTTTTCCTGCCCTATCTGGAAAAGGAAATCGCATGGCTCCGCCCAAAGCTGCTGGTTACCCTGGGCAACACACCGCTCAAGGCGCTTTTCGCCCCGGGCGCTTCCGTCGGCGCCCTGCACGGGCAGAGGCTTGAGAGCAGGCTGGGCATCCCGCTGTTCTGTCTGTATCACCCGGCGTCGGTGATCTACAACCGGACGCTGGCAAAGGTGTATCAGGCCGACATGCGGACGCTGGCCTCATTCATTTCGCAGCATCATCTGATCTGACGGAACCATCCGCTTTAAAGAAAGGGGGATCGTATGGATTTTATCGCTAACAACCTGGTCGTCATTCTGCTGATGATCACCGGCATCGGGCTGGTGATCGTGGAAATGTTCCTGCCGGGCATCAGCATTCCCGGCATCGCCGGCGCCATCATGCTGTTCATCGCCATCTGGCTGATCTGGGCCAACTACGGCGCCTTCTGGGGGCTGATCGCCGGGCTGGTGGTCGTCTGCCTGCTGACCGCGGCCATCATCGTCTCGCTGCGGTCCGCCAGGAAGGGCCGGCTCTCCAAATCGGACCTGTTCCTCAGGGACAATGTGAAAGAAGCCGCACCGGAGGAGCCCTTTGCCTCCCTCGTGGGCCGTGAGGGCGTCACGCAGACCCCGCTCCGTCCCAGCGGCATCATGATGCTGGACGGCGTCCGCCAGAGCGTCGTGACCGAAGGCGCCTACATCGACGCCGGCGTCACCGTGCGCATCATCCACACCAACGGCTCCCGCATCGTGGTGGAACCGGCGGACAGCAAACAGAAATAACCCGAACGCCTGACCCCGTTTCCTGTCTGCCCTTTTGCGACCGAATGAAACTAAAGGAGGTTTCTTCATGTCTGTTATGGCTTTGATTCTCCCCCTGATCATCCTCATTCTTCTGATCGTATTCCTGTCCATCGTGCCCCTGGGCCTGTGGATCCGCTCCCGCGCCAGCGGCGTGCCGGTCGGCATCGGCTCCCTGGTCGGCATGAAGCTCCGCCGCATTTCCCCGCAGAAGATCGTGGACAGCTACATCCGGGCCCGCAAGGCCGGCCTGGACCTGACCACGGACGAACTGGAAAACCACTACCTGGCCGGCGGCAACGTGCAGCGCGTCGTCAGCGCCCTGATTTCCGCCCATCAGGCCGGGATCGAGCTTCCCTTCAAAACCGCCTGCGCCATCGACCTGGCCGGCCGCGACGTGCTGGAAGCCGTCCAGATGAGCGTTGTGCCCAAGGTCATTGAAACGCCCCCCGTCGCCGCCATCGCCAAGGACGGCATCGAGCTGCGCGCCAAGGCCCGCGTGACCGTGCGCACCAACATCGAACGCCTGGTCGGCGGCGCCGGCGAGGAGACCATCATCGCCCGTATCGGCGAAGGCATCGTCACCACCATCGGTTCTTCCCAGAACCATGAAGCCGTGCTGGAGAACCCCGACCTGATCAGCCAGACCGTTCTGGGCAAGGGCCTGGACGCCGGCACCGCGTACGAGATCCTTTCCATCGACATCGCGGACGTGGACGTGGGCCGCAACGTCGGCGCGCAGCTGCAGATGGACCAGGCGGAAGCCGACCGCCGCATCGCCCAGGCCAAGGCCGAGGAGCGCCGCGCGATGGCTGTCGCCCACGAACAGGAAATGAAAGCCTCCGTCCAGGAGATGCGCGCCAAGGTGGTCGAAGCCGAAGCGCAGGTGCCGCTGGCCATGGCCGAAGCCCTCAAGTCCGGCAAGCTGGGCGTGATGGACTACTACCAGATGCAGAACACCATCGCCGATACCGAAATGCGCAACGGCATTGCCCAGGCCGCCTCGCCCAGCGCCCCCGCCCATCCGGAACAGAAAAAGGGCTGAGGCATAACGCCCGGTATTCAGCCGCCGCATCAGGCGGCTGAACGCCGGCCCCCTTCCCCTTAAACCCGGCGAAGCCACCAAGGAGGAATCATTCATGGCGAGCTTTTCTCCGCTGCTGCTTCTGCTCATCCTGTATTTCATCATCGGGGTGCTGGGCAAATCGAAAAAAGGCAAGGATAATAACAACAGCGCCCGGCCGGCCGAACCCGTCCGCCGCCCGGCGCCGGCGGCCCCGAAAAAGCCCGCCGCGCCCGACCCCGTTTCCTACACGGAAACCGCCAACCGCAGCGCGCACCGCGGCGCGGACGGCACCCTGCACCCGACGGAACACCGGCACGCCGTGCCTTCGTTCGAATCCGCTGAAGGCACGTCGACGGAAGGATCGGATCCCTGCCACGAATACATGCTGGACGATCCGGCGCTGCCCGCCTGCCCGGACACGCAGGAGGAAGAAAAAACCGCCGTCAAAGGCGCCCTTCCCCTGTCCTTTACCAGGGACAGTGTGGTGAACGCCGTGGTCATGAGCGAAGTGCTCGGCCGCCGGCGTCCGCAGGGGAACAGAAGAAAAATGTACTGATCATTCATCCATTCAGGGAGCCGCTCCGGCGGCTCCTTGTTTCTTTGTCCAGAGGATCCCGCCCGTCCACCCTCCGCCCGGTTCCGTCCGGGAAAAAGCCCGCTACAGAACGCGCGGCGGGGGCGGTATCATCAGGCTGTCCGGAAGGAAAACCGCCGGACAATCAAAAACATCAAAAAGGAGGCGCCGAACATATGGCCGTCAGTTTCAACAGCGAATCCGTATTCAACCTCAAACCCATCCCTTTAAGCGAGATACAAAACGACGTCCGCGGCCTGCTTGTTCAGGGAGAAGAATGCGTCCAGGCCTTCAAAACCGTCCGCGACCAGCTGGTGTTTACCAACAAGCGGATCATCTCCGTCGACATCCAGGGCATCACCGGGAAGCGCAAATCCTTTGCCAGCATGCCGTACGCGAAGGTCCAGTATTTTTCCGTGCAGACGCCCGGCTTCCTGGAACTGATCCCCGATTCTGAACTGTTCCTGATGTTCAGCAACGGCGCTACCGCCAAGTTTGAATTCAAGGGAAACACCGATATCGGCCAGCTCGGCCGGCTGATCTCGGAGTACATCCTGTAACGGTCTGATCCGCCGCACGAAGCGGATTATAATACTGTATTCGCAGCCCTACCGGCAGCCTGCCGTCCCCCCTCCGCTCCAGAAGCGAAGGGGGTTTTCGCGCCCCGGCAGACGGATAAACGGGGCGGAAAAACTCTTTCCTTTTTATCGCCATACCGCAATTGATATTGACAAAACGGAAGCAGTTGTGGTACATTTCATATGATATGAAGGGATTGCTGTGTCCGTCCCGGAACGAATCGTGAAAAGAGGGAAGCTCGTCTGGCCAGCCTGCTGAACCGCCGCTGCGGGCTCATCTGCCCGCGTGTCTGTCGGAAACTGCCTGAACCGGGTTTTTCTTTTTCTTTTCATTCCGGAAAATGACACAGCAGCAGGCCGGAAAGCGCCATGGTGCTTTCCGGCTGCCGGAAGCAAGGAGTACCGGGAAATGGATCGGATGATCATCTGCAGCACCTCCGCAATGGAAAAGCTGCCCGAGCGGACAGCGGTGTGCCTGGGGTATTTTGACGGCGTGCACCGCGGCCATCTGGCCCTGCTGGAGGAAGCCGGAAAAATCGCCGGGAAGGAACACCTGACCGTCGCCGTCCATGTGCTGGACCGGTCCCCTGCGTCTGTTCTGCATCCTGATCAGCCGGTTCTGCAGCTGACCAGCCTTGCGGAAAAGGCCGCCGTTTTTGAAGCCCACGGCTGCAGAATCCTGGCGGTCAGCACCTTTGACGAACACTTTCGGATGATGTCCGGCAGGGACTTTTTCAAACGCATCCTGCTGGACCGGCTGAACGCCGGGGCCGTCATCACCGGGGACGATCACCGCTTCGGCTATCGGGGCAGCGCGGGGGTCACCGAGCTGGCCGAACTGTGCGCGGAAGCGGGGGTGCTGCTCTCGGTGGTGCCCCGTCTCACCATGCCGGACGGAACGGTCATCTCCAGTTCCGCCATCCGGGAAGCGCTTCGTCAGGGGGATACCGCCAGGGCGGAAGCCATGCTGGGCCGTCCGGTCGAAACGCTGTACAATAGCCAAGAGAGGTAGGAAAGCCAGATGAAAAAATCGTACGCAGCCTGGGCGGTCCTTCTGATCATCGCGCTGGTCGCCAGCTTTTTGCTGGGCCTGACCAACGAGGTCACGAAGGACAGGATCGCGCAGCAGCAGACGGCCCAGGCAGAGAAAGCCCGTCAGGACCTGCAGCCTGAGGCGGACACCTTTGAAGCGCTGGAGCTCGCGGAGGGAAGCGGGCTGTCCGGCCTGTACGAGGCCAGAAAAGGCGGGGAGCGCATCGGCCTGGTCGCCACCGTCCTGACCCAGGGCTTCGGCGGCGAGGTAGAGGTCACCGCCGGCTTCACCAACGAAGCGGCGCTGACCGGCATTTCCGTGGGCGGCGCGAACTTCGCCGAAACCCCCGGCCTGGGCGCCAAAGCCAAGGACGCCGCCTTTACCGGGCAGTTCCAGGGCAAAACCCCGCGCCTCAGGCTGATCAAGGCGGACGGTGAAAAGGGCGACAATACCGTGGACGCCATCACCGCGGCGACCCGCACCTCCACCGCCGTGACCAACGCGGTCA
>CAMJXZ010000162.1 GCA_946409855.1 uncultured Clostridia bacterium
GATCGCCCGGGCAGATATACATGATGGAGAAGATCAGGATGGCGATGCCCAGCATGACCGGGATCATCCACAGCAATCGCTTGCCGATATATCTGATCATGAACGCTTTCTCCTCCCTTTCCGATGATGAAAGGGGCGCTGTGGCCTACGCTTAGCCGCAGCGCCCCATGGGGTTTACGCCGGGTGGTTTCCGTGTCGATCAATATTCGCAGGCGCCGGGCAGGATCTGGCCGCGGAAGCAGGTGGCCGCCCTGGTGACGACGGTGGTGTGGGCCAGGTTGTTCACCTTGGACACCAGGCCGTATTCATAGCACTGTTCCTTCAGGTACTGATGGAAAGCATCCATGTTCTCGGGGCTGTTGTCGTTGATGGCGGCTTCGATCAGGCTCTGCAGTTTTTCATCCGCCACATGGCCGACGGTCTTGCCGTAGGTCTGGTCACGGCTGTCCAGGGTCAGTTTCCACACGTTGGTCAGCAGGTTGGAGGAGCCGCCTTCGTCCAGCATGATGTCCCATTCGCCGGACTTCTTGTCATCGTACTTGTAGGTGCCGAACAGCGCGTTGTCATAAGGGATCAGGGTCACATTGATGCCGTAATCGCCGAGGGCGGCCTGGATGGTGGTCACGATCCTGGTGTTGTCGTCAGCCACGTTGTAGATCAGGCGGTAGGTCTTGCCGGCGGTCACGCCCGCTTCGGCGAACAGGGCCTGGGCCTTATCGTCGTCGTACTCATAGTATTCTTCGTCGTTCCAGGATTCCACGAAGTCCGGATACTTGTTGTTGCCGACGGTCTTGGCATGATAGCCGATGCCGTCGAAGGCGAAGGCGATGATATCATCCACGTCCACGGCGTAAGCAATGGCCTGGCGCTCGGCGGCGTTGGGGATGGAGTCAAAGTTGAAGATCAGGTACTTGGTGGTGTTGTCGGGGATCTGGGTGACGTCGAAGCCTTCAACACCCATGAAATCGGAGATGTAGGAGCCGTCGATGGCGGCGGAGATGTCGATTTCCTTGGCCTTGAGGGCGTTGACCATCTGCACGGGGTCGGGAATGATCTTGAAGGTGATCTCATCCACGTTGTGCCTGGAGGTGGTGACCGTCAGTTCGTCCTTCTGCCAGTAGTTTTCGTTGCGCTTGTAGGTGATGGTGGAGCCGGTCTTGTAATCCACGACCTGGTAGGGGCTGGTGGTGATGGGATCGGTGGCCATCTTGTCGGCGGAGGCTTCATAAGCGGCCTGGGTGACGATGGGGCATTCCATCAGCAGGGATTCCAGATCGCCGGCAGCCAGCGCGGTGAAATGGAAGCGGGCCACGTAGTCACTCAGCATTTCCACGCTGTCCACGGAGCTCAGCTTGGGCAGGTTGCCGTCGGCCTTGGCGGTTTCAAAGCAGAACTTGATGTCGCTGGCGGTCAGCTTGTTGCCGGCCTGGTCCACGATGTAGTCGTACAGTTCCACGTCGTAGGTCAGGTCGTCCACCTTGGTCAGCTCCTTCATCAGGCAGCCGCGGAAGGTGTCGCCGTCCTTGACCATCAGCATTTCGTAGGTAGTGAAGAGGATACCGATGCGGCCCAGGCCCATGCCCTGGAAGGGACCGATGTTGCCGGGATCGCCGGCCAGGCCGACCACGACGGATTTGCCCTGTTCGGCGGAAGCGAAGCTCGCCATGGAGAGCGCCATGACCAGAGCCAGAACCAGAGATAAGAACTTTTTCATGAGGATACCTTCCTTTCAATTTGTTCTTTGGGTTCGGTTGCTATAGCGAAGCGCTTGATCCTTAGCGCTTGAGCTCGTCGGTCAGAAACGGTTCAAATCATCTTTACAAGGCAAGTATAGCCTATCGATTTGGCGGGAATCAAACCGTTTTTTGCAGTTATTGTTGCGAAAAATGGGATAATCAGGAGGGCGTTTCCTAATAAGAGAGTCGAGTTTGAGAAAAAGCGTACTCTCATGATGTCTGAGCGCTGGTGAAGGCAAGAAAAACCTTCTTCAGCAGTGCGCTGGCTTCCCTGACCAGCATCTCCGCCGCGCCGGGAGCGAAGGGAGAATTGACGGCTTCATACATGCATTTGTCATAGGCGCTTTGATCGGCCATGTATTTCGCCCCGCCGTTGATCAGCGTGGATACCAAAGTAATGGGGTAGGGGCTGGCCGCCTGGATCTGCCTGAGGGTGGGATAGGTCAATTCCGGCTTGACACCCAGGACCGCCAGATTGCCCAGGGAGAACAATTCAATGGTTTGTGCCTTGTCGCCGTCCAATTCCCAGGCGCAGGCATGCGCGGGCTTCAGTTCCTTCAGGTTCCGGTTCATTTTCTTGGCGGGAGCGTTGAAGGAGCGGGACGCTGTTTCCGCCTCTCCGGTCAATTCCGTTCCATCGTTTCGCAGCGCGGCTATGACTTCGTCCGTCAGCTGCAGCCCCAGCTTTTCCGCAACAGCGATGCTTTCTTCATGCAGATCGATCTCCGTGTAACCGCCCTGGCCGTCCGGAACAAAGCCCTTGCCGCGTCTGATCGGCGCCTGATCCCCTGCCGCGCCGATCAGGAACATGACCGCCGCGCCGGGATACCGTTTTTCAAGCTCCAGGCAGGCAACGCCTACATAGTCGCCCGATACGCATTTGCCGTCCGCCGCGCCGGTGCCGTCCAGCACGGAGGACTGGGTATTCAGGTGCAGCAGCAATCCCCTGACCTTTTCGTTTTGCCTGACTTCCAGCACCGTCAGCGTATGATCCGAAGGGCCCTTTCCGCCGCAGCCGATCCACCAGCCCTCGGGCAGCTCGATATCCCGGCTGGCAAAGGTCCGGCTTTCTCCCTGATGCAGTGACAGTACGCTTTCCGCCGCTTCCTGTTTGGCCTGCCAGACGGCGCTGCGCGCCGCGTCGGAAAGCGTTCGGCGCAATAGGGTGCGGCGCTCCTTATCCTCCTCCGTTTTCAGGGCAAAGTCCGGCAGGATATGCGGCGCGGAAAAGGTGTGGGTCACGCTGATCCAGACACGGCTTTCTTCGATGCCCAGCAGAATGGCCGTTTCCTTCCTCAGCCTTTCGCATTCCTCATCCGCGAGCGAGGTCATTTCGACGGAAACCAGGGCAAAAGGTTTTTTTTCATTGATGAAAAAGACGCGGACATACAGCGGATGCGCCTGCCTGACAAAGCCTTCCGTGGGGAAGAAATCCCGGGGGAAATCCATTTCGCTGCGCCCAATGCCTATCCTCACGTTTTCCACCTCTCTTTTTTGCCGTTCCGGCATCATTCCGGTCATTGTTTACATGTAAATAATACTCGGGTTCATCGGATGATATCAAACCGTTTTTCGCCGCCATTATCGCGAAAAATGCAACAAATGATCAACCTGAATATTCTTTCGGACCTGGTCGGAAATCTTCCGT
Source organism: uncultured Clostridia bacterium (assembly GCA_946409855.1). GTDB lineage: Bacteria > Bacillota > Clostridia > Christensenellales > Aristaeellaceae > UBA4246. The sequence goes on from CAMJXZ010000162.1 coordinate 3,385, forward strand.
TCTTGACAGCTTCCCGGCCCGCCGCTATAATTATTGCAGAAACCGGAATTATATTAAGAAGGGATATTATGGAACTGAAATATATCCGTGAATTTGTTTCTTTGGCGGAAACCGGCAGCTATTTTGAAACCGCCGAACGCCTGTTTATCACCACCTCTTCCCTGTCCCGGCACATCAAAGCGCTGGAAGAAGAATTGGGGATGCCGCTCTTTGACCGCACCACCCGTAAAGTGGTGCTGAACCGGCACGGCCGGCTTTTTTTGCCCTATGCCAAGCAATTTGTGAAGATCGACGATGAATGCACCATGGCCTTTGAGGAAGAAGCCATGTATTCCAAGGGCGCGATCGGCATCGGTTCGATCCCCATGATGAAGGCATACGGCATCAGCGATATCCTGCGGCAATACCGGCAAAACAATAAAAACGTGATCATCAATATCAACGAAGCGGATTCCACGCCGCTGGCGGAGATGCTGCGCAAAGGCGAAATCGACTTTGCTTTCCTGCGCAACCGCCATATTTCCGTGGAGGAGTTTGAAACCATCCCCATTTCAGAGGATCATCTGGTGGCCGTGCTGCCCAAAGCGCATCCTCTGGCAAAGCAGAAAACGATTGCTGTCAGCCAGCTGGAAGGCGAATCCCTGCTGCTGATCAGCAAGAATTCCTTCATGTATAAGCTCTGCACGGATCTATGCCGGTCGGCGGGATTCCAGCCAAAGGTCGTATTTACCAGTCAGCGCGCCGAAAACCTGGTGGAGCTGATTTCCCAGGGCACCGGCATCGCGTTGCTCATGTCCAAGCCCGTGGATCCCATCCTGCCGGAAGATTTGACCCATGTGGATATCGAACCCCGGGTGACCACCACGGTTTTCCTGGCCTATGTAAAGGAGAGAAAATTCAATACCGCCTGCAAGCGTTTCCTGGAGCTGGTCAAAACGGTCCCGTTCCACGAAACATAAAAAGAGCGCCGGCATTGCTGCCGGCGCTCTGACGGTCCGATCATTCCGCTTCCGCCATAGCGTCCAGGTAAGCTTCCACATCCAGGAAACAGAAATCCGGATAACCGTGGCCCGCGGGGCTGATCTTGTCAATACCCAGGTAGAAATCCACGTCCCCGATGCCCAGCTTTTCCCACATATAGCGGCTCATCAGGTATGCCATCATGGAACCCACATCGCCGTCCATGGTGGAGTTGTTAAACCGCCAGTGCCTGGCGATGTCTGCTTTTTCTTCGCCGGTCAGGTAGGTCATGCAGGACATCATCCTCACCAGTTCCTGCCTGCCTTCGCCGTAAACGCCGGTATCGGGCCGGGTATAGGCTTCCGCCAGCCGGGCTGCTTCGGCGTTTCCGTCAGCAGCCATCTTTTCCAGCACGGAAAGGAGGGAGGCGGAGAAGTGCGCTTCGCCGAACAGCCTGGCTTCCCAGCTTTTGCTGGCTTCGGTATCAAAAGCCATGATGGATTTTCCGCGGGTCATGAAGCCGGCGACAAAGGCTTCCAGGCTGTCGGCTGTCACTTTGCCGTCCGCATAGGTTATGCCGTCATACGCTTTGGCAAAGCCCTCCGCGTTTTCGTACTGTTCCTTGTCCAGCCAGCGGGTGGTGTACACATCCAGGGCTTTATTGATGGCGGCCAGGTAGCCGTCCTTAAAGGTTGCGGTGTCAAAGCCTAGTTCGGTGAGATACGCTTCAAAGGCGGTGATCAGCTCCTTCTGCAGGGCGATCTGGAAATCATCAAAGGTCTTGTCTCCACCGTTGGGCCCCATCTGGTGATAGTTGACTTCGGTGGAATGGAGGTATTCATAGGCCATATCCGCTATATCCACGTTGGCGATGGGGGCCTGAACGCGGGCGCCGTAAATATCATCCGTCGCGTCCATCACCGCGCCGATCTTTTCCAGGCAGGGCAGGAACACTTCCGCGTTGCCGGATACGCCCAGCAGCGCGGCGCAGCTGCCGCCCGCGCTGCCGCCGACGGCGATGATCTTATTGGCGTCGCCGGGCAGAACGGCGTCATTGGCTTTCAGGTAACGCACGCCGGCTTTCAGGTCCACGATCTGATCGGGAGCCATGCCCCTGCTTTCCAGCCCTTCGCTGTCCACTCCGCGGCTGCCGACGCATACGTAGATGTAACCCGCCTGTACATAATCACCGTATACGCTTTTTCCGCTTTGATCGGCGTTCAGATGGATGCCCTTGGTTTCGGTGCCCAGGGTGATGGAATAGCCTTCCTTGTAACCGTCGATGGTGTTCTGATAGATGATCGGCGCGGTATTCACGGTATAGGAGGCGCCGTTCAGGTTGGTGAACACGGCCTCCTCGTCAAAGGTGAGGGTGAAGGTGCCGTTGCCGTTGTCCCTGGCTTCCTTCACATATTCCGTGGGTACGTAAATGTCCAGGTGCTGAATGCGGGCGCTTTCGGGATGAGCACAGTAGACCACGTTCATCAGGCCGTAGCATGGATACACCTTCGCGGTTTCGCCTTCCTTGATCTGGCCCATGGGGGTCATGACGGCGGTGCTGTCAATGTACACCCATTGGTCCATCAGCTTCGACGCGTCCAGGTCATATGTTTCTTCCTCCGCCAGGGCGGGGAGAAGCTGGGAGAGAAACAATACTGCTGTCAGGATCAGGGCAATCGTTTTCTTCATGGAGATCCTCCTTCTTTCGTTTCGTTCCGCGTACCGCGGCAACGAAGCTTTCTGATGATTTGATTATAAGGAGCCGGAGGAGAACGAATCAATTCCGATCCCGCGTATAGATTCCGTATTGGAATAAATTAAATGGAAGGGACGATCCTCTTCATGGAAATCGAGTATATCAGGCAATTTGCGCTGCTGGCCAGGGACTGTCACTTTCAATCCGCGGCGGATAAGCTGTTTATCAGTCAATCCACCCTGTCCAAGCATATCGCGGTGCTGGAAAAGGAACTGGGTCAAAGACTTTTTCACCGCACCACCCGGCAGGTGGAGCTGACGGACTTTGGCAGGGACTTTTTGTCCTATGCCGAAAAAATCATCGGCGTCATGAATGACTGCGAAACGAATTTGATCGCAAAATACCGGAAAGCGTGCCCCGGCCTGCATGTGGGCGTTTCGCCCTTTGTATCCGTCAGTCGGCTGATGGAGGGAAAAATGGCATGTCAGGAAACGGTGCCTCAGATCGAAACCATGGTATTTACCGAAACCTCCTCCGAGCAATTGCGAAACGGCCTCAAAAGCGGACGGTTTCAGCTGGCAATCGACGGCGTCGGCCCGATGTGGGAAGATCCCGATTTTGCCGCGGTTCCGTATATGCAGGACCATCTGTGCGTACTGATCGGCAGAACACACCCCCTGGCACAAAAGGAAACCGTTTCTCTGCACGAGTTGGAGCGTCTGCCATACATTCATTTGTATACCGAAACAGACGCCAGCCCCTTTCTCTCGGAGCCCGTTTCGGTGACTGATACCGTTCCGCAGACACTGCGGGCCGTGGCGGATGGGCAGGGCTGCACGATCCTCCCTTATGCACGGGTGAAAAAACATCTGCCTGAAAATGTTATTGCGCTTCGGCTGGTCCCCTCCCCGGATCTGAAGTTCAACGCTTACTATCTGCGCCATGTTCAGCGCAGCGAAACAATGAGCGCGCTGCTGAAATACTTCGTGAAAACGAATCCATAAGAGAAGCGCCGGTCTGATTTTCGGATCGGCGCTCGCGATTTACAGCTTTTGCTCAAACAGCCAAGCCCGGACGGGCTCAAACAGGTATGCCCATTTCCAGGTGCTCATGTGATGCACTGCTGGGAAGATGCGGGCCCCGGGAAGCAGCACGCTGTCGCCGTCCAGCCATGTGAACTGGATATCGGCTTTTTGCCCGA
>CAMJXZ010000163.1 GCA_946409855.1 uncultured Clostridia bacterium
CCGGGTCAGGCGGAAGGGCTGGGCGCAGACCGGACGAACGCCGAGCACCTTTTCGGCGCAGCCGATGATCACATCTTCCAGCAGGATAAAGGTGCCCCGGCCCTCCTTTGTGGGCAGGGGGATGCAGCGGTCCAGGTTCTTGGGCACGGGAAGCAGGCTGAAGCGCAGGGAGCCGCCGGACGTCTTCGCGGGCAGCAGCATCGCCAGGTGCAGGCATTTGGGTGCCAGCAGCGGGAAGGGCCTCCTGGGGTCGATGGCGTACGGCGTCAGCAGCGGGGCGACCTCGCTGTCAAAATACTGCCGGACAAAGGCGGCCTGTTCATCGTTCAGATCCTGGAACCGCAGGAACGTGATGCCCGCTTTTTTCAGGTCCGGCAGGTATTCCTCGTTCAGGATCTGGTACTGCCGGGCGATCTGCTGGCGCACATCCAGCCCGATCTGGGTCAGCTGCTCGTACGCCGTCATCCCGGAAATATCGGTCTTCCCGCTGCCCAGGGTCAGCTCCCTTTCCAGGGAGCCCACACGGACCATAAAAAACTCATCCAGGTTGCTCTCGCAGATGGAAATGAACTTGCCCTTTTCCAATAGCGGGTTGTCCGGATTGGCCGCCTCCTCCAGGCAGCGCTGATTGAAGCGGATCCAGCTGAGCTCGCGGTTGAAGTACTTCTTTTTCATGAAAAACCGTCCTTTTATCTCAATAGACCAGTTTGCTGGTCAGCGTTATCAGGGTGACCGTCGGCGGGTTCATAAACCGGGCAGACCAGGGGGTATAGATCTGCGCCGCCCCCATGCCCGGGCTGATGTACTGAGAGATCCCGTACAGGGTGTCCAGCCCGACCAGCCCATGATCCCCGGCGAACCACCGGTCCCCGTCATATAGACCGATTTTACCCGGGATATACACCGGCCCCAGGAAGGGCAGACGGAACTGGCCGCCGTTATAGTGGCCGGCCAGCACCAGGGACACGGGCTTGGCGTTGTTGCGCAGCCCGTCCGCTTCGTTGTACCGAAGCTCCGAGAGGCCTGCCTGCGAGTAGGGCGCGTGGGTCACGCAGATCTTGAAATCCCCGCTTTTCATCTGCAGCAGGGACTGCTCGATCCGGTCGATCAGGTCCAGCCAGTATTCCACCGCCCGCAGCGCGGCCCGGGTGCTCTCGCTGTCCGGCTCGCTGCTCAGCTGCCGGCGCTGGTTCGTCATGGACTGGCGCGCGTTGGCCACATCCATATCGTAGACGGATTCCGGACAGAACCAGAGGGTGGATTTTCCGACCTGCACCGGATACGGCGCGTCCAGATAGATCGCCCCGAAGCTTTCCGCCCGCTTGATGTACTCGGCCCTGGCCTCGTTGGAAGCGTGCGGCACGGAAACGATGGGCGCCGGGTCTTCATCCCCGGCGATCAGAAACACCGGCACGTTTTTATCCAGCAGGGCGATCAGCTCCATCAGCTGGGCGTCGGTGCCGTCCGGGGCCAGACTGTCCCCGCTGATTACCACGGCATTGTACCGGACCGACTGGAGCGCGGTGGCGATCCCTTCCTGCCCGTGGCCGAAGGCGGCGCCGTGCAGGTCGCTGATATGCAGGATCTTAAAGCCTTCCAGAGAAGAAGTCAGGGACGGGATGGTGACCGACTGCCGGGCCACCTGCACCTGACGGTTGATGAACCCGTTGATCAGCGCCGAAGCGATGATCACGATCACCAGAATCAACAGGAGCACGATCGGCGCGCGGTGTGTCCTCCTGATTTTTTCTCTCGCGAAAATCGGATCAGCATATCGCCTGGCCATCCATTCAAACTCCCAATCTTTCAATATCGCCTATTATACCCGCAGCCCGGCCTTTTTGCAACCGGAAAGCGAATTATTCCGGACAGATTTGCGTATTTTTTCGGTTTGTTCATTTTTAAACCGGCCACAGGCTCAGGCTGTTCCTTCCGGCTGTTCTTCATCGTCCCCGGACAGGCCGGTTTCCGCCCTGCGTTCCTTCATGATGCCGGCGGAAAAGAAATCGGGCATCTCCCCAAGGGACACCTTTTCGATCAGCTCGTCAAAGGTCATGGCCTCCCCCTGCCGTTCCATCACCCGGCTGTCCGCGGCGCGGTCCCGGCAGCAGGCCCGCATGGCGCAGCGCGCGCAGGGGCTTTCCTGGCCTTCCATGACCAGGGGGGACGCGCAGATCGTCCCCCGCAGGATCTCTTCCGACATCGCGGCGGCAGCCTTTCTGGCGTGCTCCATCAGGCCGCGCATCTCTTCCAGCGTGGCCAGCTGTTTGTTCTTCGCGAAATCCCCGTCCGATTTGAGCAGGCTCTGCATGGAAAGCGGCGGGTCCCCGTCGTCCATCAGCCGGATCACGGCCGCGTCCCGCAGGGTGATCCCTTTCAGGCAGAGCGCCTGCGCGAGCTTCCTTTCAATATCCGTGCGCTCCGCCGGGTCCGCAAGATAGGGATCCGCCAGATGATAATAATACGCCCCCGCCGGGATCCCGTCCTCAAGCGAGTTCATCACCGCGTTCATGTAGATCAGCAGCTGCAGCTGGGTCCCCCAGAAGATTTTCGCCGGTTCCAGCTTCATGTCCGGCATTTTGAAATCCGTCACCCGGAAATAAAGCCCCTCGTCTCCCTGACAGCGTTCCACCCGGTCGATGACCCCGCGGACCAGGACCTGGCTGCCGTCCGACAGCGTCAGCCGGACCGGCGGAAGGCCGCCGTCGTTATAGCCAAAGCGCAGCTCGGCGTCCCCCTTGTACTGGCGGAAGGCGGAATGCTGCGCGGCCTGGGTAAAGGTCCAGGCGGCGCGGAACAAAAGCCTGCGGTAGCGCTGGTAATCGAAGCGGCGCAGCGCCGAATCCGTCATCAGTTCCCGCATCATCGGGTCGATCGCCTCCCGGGCGGCGCTCTCCATCAGCTGCTCCACTTCCCTGCGGGTGACCTGCGGCCAGTCCGGCAGGGTGGGCAGCAGCCGGGTAAACCCTTCCATCGCCCGGTGGTAAAACAGGCCCGTGTCCGACGCCTGCATCTTCCAGACGGCCCGCTGCTGGGGCTTGAGCCCGTAGATGAAAAAGTGCCGGAAGGGACAGACGGCGAAGGTCTCCACCCGGTTGACGCTGGTGACCCGGTCCAGAAACAGCTGATGCGTGACGTCCGGCGGAAGCGGCGCCTGCACGGAGCGGCGGCGGAAGGCGCTGAGCAGCGTATCCGCCATGGCCGGTTCTTTCTGGCTGATATACCGCCAGGCGTCCGCCCATTCCTCGTCTATGACCCCGGTCCTCAGCTTTCCGCCCAGCCCCTCCAGCGCGGGCGTCAGCGCCATGGGATGGGCGGGCCCCTGCGGCGCGGTGACGCCGCCTTCTTCGACCAGCCCCGGGAAGATCCTCCGGATGGTGCCCAGCATGTCCAGCGGGCGCAGCGCGGTACCGTCCTGCAGCGCCTGCGCGTGGGACAGGTATAATCTCTTTCCGGCGTTGGTCAGGGCTTTGTATACGTCCAGCCGGGCCAGCAGTTTCCGTCCGTTTTCGTCCAGGGACAGGTGCACTTTGAGCGTCTTTTCGGCTTCCGCCTTTTCTTCCTCCGTCATCAGGTCCGTACTGTCCCGGGACAGGATACCGTCGTTCAGGCCCATGACGAAGAGATAATCCGGCCGGGTCAGCGCGGCGTTCCCGATCACCCCGCAGATCACGCTTTCGGCGGTCTGGGGCAGGGCGGACAGCTCCGCGGTTTGCAGCCCCGCCGAAAGAAGGCCAGCGGCCTCTTCCCCGTCCATCCCGGCGCCGCCGGCCAGCTCGTGCATCTGGTCCAGCAGGTTCATCAGCACCTGCCACACCTGGGTCAGCTGGCTGGCCTCCTCCGGTTTCCCGGCCTCCGTCAGCGCCTGCACCTGTTCCTGCATGCGTTTGTAAGCGCCTGTGCCGGTCAGAAGCGCGAAGATGGCGTTCAGGCTGTCATCGGCGCACTGCGCGTCATGCAGCCCTTGCCGCAGCTGCTCTAAGGGCTGCATCATCCGCTCCCGCACGTCTTCCATTTCCGCCGCCTGTTCGCCCCCGCGGGTGAATGGCTTTTGGAACATACCGCCCCGGATCCCGCAGGCCAGGATATAGTTCTCCATCCGGAAGCCCTCTTCCGGGGTGATGGGCAGATATCCGGTTTTGATCAGGCGGATCATGTCCTCCGGGTAGTATTTCCCCGCCACGGCCTCCAGGGCGCTGATCAGAAAAGCGGCCGGCCCCAGATTGGCCGCGGTCAGTTTCCGGTTCACATGATGCGGGATCCGGCATTGGGTCAGCACCTCGTCCAGGACGGAAAAATAGTGTTCCTCACTGCCGCACAGCACCGACATGGACGAAAAGGGAACCCCCTGAGACCACAGGGAAAGGATTTCCTCGGCCGCGTGATGTGCCTCCGCGTAGGGGGAAGGCGCGGCGTACAGCCGGATGGAGGCGGGGATCGGCTCATACACCCCGTGCTCCCTGCTCAGCAGGTTCTGTTCCAGGAACGCGATGTCCGCGGGGAAAGAGACCGCTTCCCGGATGGCCGTCACATCCGCCTGGCCGGGGATGGTTTCCATCAGGCGCGCCACGCTCTCCGTCACCGGACCGAACGCCTCGTCCGCCCGGTCGTCGCACAGAATGATATCCACCGGGCTGTTCTGCGCCTGGGCCAGGGCGATCCGCCCCATTTCCTCGGTCAGCACGTCGAAGCCGCAGATGATCAGGCGGGCGTTCTTCATTTCATCCGAAAGAGGAATCCGCTGCACCATCTCCTCCAGCACGTCTTCCCCGTCCACAAACCGGCCGCTCAGACTTTCCTCGTAGGCGGCATACAGGCGGCACAGGTCCGAAAGCTTGTCCCTGCGCGCCCCTTCCGGCAGGGCGGACACATAGAGATCCAGCGCTTCCGGCGTGACGCGGGCCCGCTTGAAATCGGCGATCATCTGCCCGACCCGGTCGCACAGGCCCTGCCGGCCCGCGGCGGAAGCGTAATATGAAAGACGGTCTTTTTCCTTTTCCAGCACCCGGGCCACCGTCATGGCCTTGCCCAGGCTGTCGATCCGGACCCGGTCCGACCCGCCGGCGCGCGCGAAGACCCGCTGCCGGAGCCGGGACGGGGATACGACGTCCAAATCAAAAAAGCCACCGGTGCCGAAACGGCGGATCAGCATGCGTTCCGTGGAGAGGGTGTACTGCTGGGGCACCAGCATGAGCACCGGCGTCCCAGCCTGCCTGGCCTGCGCGGCCAGCCCGGTGGCGCAGGGCCAGACCTGACCGGAACGGCCCAGATAAAAATGTATCATCGCAACCCATCCTGTCGGTCGTCTGAAAAAGCGGAGCGGCGGACATTATTCGGGATCGAACGTGTGCCCCCGCAGCAGGTTGACCGCCCGCTCCAGCGCCCCTTTGCAGCGGGGATTGTTCTTGTGTTCGCTGCCGACATGGAAGGAACTGCACAGCGCGTCCAGGTCCTCCTGGGCGGTTTTGAAAACCGCCAGCGTCTTGCGCGAAACCGCGTCCAGGAAAGTGCGCTGCATTTCCCCGGACAGATACCTGCCGGCGTCCGCAATGACGTCGGGCAGGTCGGAAAGACATATGCCGCTCCCGCTTTCAAACGCCGCCCGGAAGGCGGATTCCTTCTGGTACAGGCGGAAAAAGGTTTCCCGGTAGGCCCTCACATGGTCGGCCATGCTTTCGCAGACCAGGCACCTGGACGTCAGCGCCCGCAGTTTCTGCGCCGCCTTGTCCGTGTTTTTCCCGCCGAACAAACCGCCGCGGGAAAGTCCGGAAAGAGAAGGCGTCGCCTGGCTGATCGCTTCCTTGAGGCGCGTATCCATCATCAGGGCATAGCCGTGATAATCCTTCTGCGCCATCAGCATGCGGTGATGGGCCGGGCAGAAGCCGGCGGCGTTCGTCCTGATCCGGATATCGGGCTCCATGACGGAGCCGCCCAAAAAGCGTTCGACCCCCTGTGTTTCGATCATTTTCTTCAGCGCGCAGAAAGGACAAAGCTCCGTCTGCCTGACGGCATCCCAGACCGGAGCGGTTTCCAGATGATCCCGCATAAGCGCCTCCCTGTGTTTTTTGTTATTATAACACGTATCCGGCCCGTCAGGCAATCAAAAATCGCTTCCGGAACACATGAAAAAAGGACTTCCGGCGTTTTACCGGAAAGCCCTTCTGAAAAGGGAGATTATTCATACCACGCGTACTGGCTGACGGAGCCGAAATCCATCACCGTCAGCCACGTTTTGTCGGGCAGGTAAAACCAGCTGGTGGTCTGCAGCTGCTGAAAGACCGAATGCGGGGCGTCCCTGACCGGCATGCCCACGATGGAAACGCAGACGCCGCCGTCCGTCACCGTGGCGGCGTGATACCGGGCCGGCCCGTTTCTGATCAGCCATTCGAAGCGGTCGGCGATGGACGCGTTGACGGTGCAGTGGATCACCAGCGGGTAATCCAGGTACCGCCAGACCTCCGGCGCCGTTCGCTCGGTGTAGCCGTACTGCCGGAGCGTGCCGATGTACATGCAGATATGGTAGCCGGGGTGGCTCATGGCCAGCAGCGCGCCGGGCTTTAAAACCTTGGGCAGCTCCGTCCAGTCCGGCATCGGCTTTTCGCCACCGCTGCAGTACAGGGAATACCTGGGCGACTGAGCAAGGAGGTCCGAAATGGAGCCGTGGGGCTTCTTCCCGCACTCGGTGAGGATCCATTTGGTAAAGCCGCTGCAGTCAAACCCGTACAGGTAATTGACCCCGTTGCGGTAATACAGGGAGTTCTGCCAGCTGGCGTACACCGTGTATTCCGGGATATGGTGGGCCAGGGTCTCATACTTGGTGCCGCCGATAAAGTACGGCACGCCGTAGGGAAAGCGGGGCTTCACGTCCGCCCCCGTCAGCAGGTTGTACCGCTGTACAAAGGGGTTGCCCTCCTCCAGCAGGGAAAACGCTGCGTCCAGATAAGGCGACCTTTCGATGGAGCCCTGGTTGCGGATGGTGATTCTTTCCGTGATGGAAAACTCCTCCGCCGGCCCGGGCATCCGGATCGGATGGCCCGATTCGTCCGTGACGGCAGAAGCCCCGGAACCGCCAGACAGCAGCAGCAGTCCCGTCAGGAACAGGACGGCGCCCAGGATGCTGACCCATCCGGGAAACCGGAGAAAGCCGAACCGGAAGCTGAGCCCCGCCAGCACGAAGGCGGTGAGGAACATGAGCCCCGACAGGGCCAGCACCCGCTTCTGGGTCAT
>CAMJXZ010000164.1 GCA_946409855.1 uncultured Clostridia bacterium
TGATGTAGATGCCGTTGCGTTCGGTGAAGATGTACTGCGCCATCTTCGGGTTCCAGCGGCGGGTCTGGTGGCCAAAGTGGACACCGGCTTCGAGCAGATGTTTCATAGAGATGACAGACATGGGTGAATTCCTCCTTGTTTTTCTCATGCCGGCTTCTTCTCCGCATACCACCTTTCGGCACAAGCTGCGGATCGGCCAGGCACGCAAATTCGGGTAATATTCTAACACAGAAAATGCCGTGATGCAAGCATTTTTTGCCGGTTTTTCCGGCTTTTCCGCATTTTTTTAAAGACAGGATCAGAGGACGGCGCCGGGGTTTTGCCGAAATGCGGCCTCCCGGGCGCGATGGTGCGTTTTCTTCCCAGTTTCACAATCATTTTTATTCTGTTTCATTGACAGATCAGCCATTTCGATATATAATTACTTCATATGTAAACAGGGAGACTGATTGCCAGAGCAGAAAAATGATCGGGAGGATACAGGCATGACGACTGAAAAGACGCTTGAAGGGACCAAACTGACGGTTGCGATACACGGGCGCGTGGATACGAAGACATCCCCGCAGCTGGAAAAGGAATTGCTTTCCTCGCTGGACGGCGTTACGGAACTGATTCTGGACTTTGCCGATGTGGAATATATTTCTTCGGACGGCCTGCGCACGCTCCTAAATGTATACAGGACGATGTACGGAAACGGCAATATGAAGGTGATCCATCCCAACGAGCTCGTTCAGGAAGTTTTCGAAGTGACCGGGTATCTGAACATCATGGATATCGAATGCTGACGGGAGAAAAGGGGGACGTTCCATGAAAACTGATGTGATCAAAGTGGATAATCAGGAAAACGGATACGAAGACGTTCTGCTGGAAACGAGAAAAGCGGCGAATTACCGCGGTCTGAGCCATAAGCAGGCCGTTCAGCTGCAGCTGATCGCCGAAGAAATGCTCAGCATGCTTCACAGCATCACCGGGGAAATGGAAGCTTCCTTCTGGATCGAGAGCGGGAAAGACAACGCCTTCGACATGTTCCTGAGCGCCAAGACGATGCTGGACAGGGATGAGCGCCGCCAGCTGATCGCGTCCGCCAGTTCCGGCAAAAACGCCGCGGCCAACAGCTTCCTTGGAAAGCTGCGCGACATTTTTGAAAACGCGATGGTGCCCGAACCGGACTATTCCGTGAACGACCTGCCCGACGATGTGATCAACGACCTGTACAACCGGGAAATTGAAGACCCTGTGTGGGACCGGTATGAGCAGTCGATCCTGCTGCGGCTGACGGACAATGTCAAGATCGACATCCGCGGGCAGTCGGTTTGCATGACCGTGACCAAGAAATTCGAAGAATAACGGTTCCGAACGGGCCATACGGAGGAAACAGCATGAAGATCAAAAAGAAAATGAACGGCACTGTTCTGGAAGTCGCCGTGACGGGGCGGCTGGACACGCTGACGTCCCCGGAGCTGGAAGCCGATCTTCAGAAATCCCTGAATGATGCGGACAGCCTGCTGCTGGATTTTGCCAATGTGGACTATATCTCCTCCGCCGGCCTGCGCATGCTGCTGAACATCAACAGGATCATGGAAGACAAGGGCGGCATGAAAATCATCAACGCCAACGAGATCGTTCGGGAAGTCTTCGATGTGACAGGCTTTGCCAGTGTGATTTCGATCGAATAAGCGCAAAAAAGGCTGAAAATGCATTCCGCCCAAAGGCTGAACAGGCCCCTGAGCGGAATGCACGGCGCCGGACAGCACCGTACCGTCCGTTTTGTCCGATTTTCTGTACATCCTGAATCCCCAGGGGAGGACATTCTCTTCCCGGGGAGCGAATGTGTCACGCAGGACCGATGTACTGAAAGCGGGACATCCGGGCGGGCGGTGTTTTTTTACCCGGCTGAGCGGCCGGATGGCATGACGAACATTCAAGCGGGAGGGAGACAGGATGAAACGACCGATTTGCCGGATACTGGCGGCGATGCTGGCGCTGAGCATCCTTTTCGGCGCGGCGATGGCGGAAGAAAGCGGCGGGGAGACGGTGCCGGAAGCGACGGAAAAGCCGGTGGAGGCGCGGGACCTGATCCGGACAATGATCGACCTGTACGCGTCCGGCGGTACCGGAGAAGAAGCGCAGGTACAGGCGCTGCTCGGGGAGCTGTCCGCCCTGGACCGGGGCGCCGGGGAACGGTGGACGGAGATCATGGGGCTCTGGCGCGGTATCCTGGAGCAGGCGGAAACATATGAAAGCGTCCTGCCGGACGGGCTTCCGGAAACGGACGAGCTGTGTATCGCGGTGCTCGGTTTCCATCTGGAACCCGACGGATCGATGCGGGAAGAACTGCTGGGGCGGCTGAACGCCGCGCTTGCGAGCGCCCGGAAATACCCGAACGCGCTGATCGTCTGCACCGGCGGCCCCACGGCGTCGGATAACCCCGAGGTGACGGAAGCGGGGCAGATGGCGGCGTGGCTGATCGGGCAGGGCGTGGACAGCGGGCGGGTCATCGCGGAAGGCCGGTCCATGTCCACGGTGCAGAACGCCATTTACACCATGAACCTGTTGATCGAAAAGTATCCGCAGGTCACGAGCCTGGCCGTCATCTCCAGCGACTACCATGTTCCGGCCGGCGCTTTGCTGTTCGGCGCGGAAGCCGTCCTCCTGGCCGGCACGAAGGGCGCCCGCAGGATCCGGGTCGTGGCCGGTGCGGCTTATCCGGTCCCGGACGTCCCCCTGTTCAGCTTCCGGATGCTGGTCGAGCTGGCCCGGCGGGAAGAGCCGGCCTTCGGAACCGCCCCGGTCGGCTGGGACCCGCGGGGCCCCATCCCCGGGGGCCGGGAATAAGCCGGCGGAAAAATCTTTTATTTGAGGCGGTACATCCCGTCCCCGCGCACCAGCAGGCCCTCATAGAATTCCAGGGAGGCGATCGGGTTCCCCTGGCTGTCGCTGAAAAAGACGCGGGTGGTGCCGCCGGTGACCATGGTGCAGTTTGCTTTCCCGGTCACCGTGCCGTGTACGGCGAGCTGCCGAAGCCTTTCCGCCGCGTCCTCATCCAGCTCCAGGGGGACGGCGCCCGCTTCGCAGTCTATATGGACGGCGGTGACGGCGGAACCCGGGATCTTGTCCGGGTCATACCCGCAGAATGAAGCGACGGAGACGGGCCGGAACCCGGCAGGCCCCATGGTGCCGCCGTAGCAGCGCACCTGGGGGAACAGCTGCCGCAGCGTCCAGTACAGCGCCTGGGCTGTCGGGTCCGTATTTTCATACATGTCGTCCCCGGACATGCCCAGCAGGACGCAGGTGCCGTCTTCCTTGACCGCGTAGCTGCGCTCGGTTCCCGCGTCGCAGGCGGCGCCGACCGGGCGGACCTCCCGGGCCTGGACGGAAGCGGCCATCCCCCGGAGGTCAAACAAGTCTTCCCGGGTAAGGGTGCCCATTCGGACCGCGTCCCGGCAGGAACGCAGATACGCGAGCTGCTCTTCTGTTTTGTAGGGCCAGCGGAGGCTGCTGTCGTGCCCGGTCAGCAGCCACAGGCCGCCTTCCCGGTCAATCCAGCCGATCTGCACGCTGTCCCCCCAGCCCATCTGCCGGTAGCAGGTGTACAGCAGGGGCGTGTCCTGCCCGGCGGCCGCCATCCGGCAGGACCAAAGAAGGGCGGCCACCAGGGCCAGCGGGATCATTCTTTTCATGTGTTTTCCTTCCTTTCCGGAGCGGTGCTGTCTTTAGGCTCTCCTTTATATAGACGTAGGAAAATCAAAAAAAGTTCCATGAACCCGTATCGGCTCATGGAACTTATTTGTTTGGGGGCCAGCGCTTCAGGAACCGCCTTCGTCCGGCGACGGCTGCGGGACAACCTCAAAACCCAGCCATTCGTTCAGGGGCAGATGTTCCTCGCTGTAAGGGTATACCTCCCGGTTCACGGTCAGAAGCCCGGTTTCCGGATCATAGTGCAGCCGGGCCAGCACCAGGTAGACGTTCTGGTCGTACCGGATGCCGGTTTTGCTGTCATACCCGGTTCCGTCGGCGTTGGGGCTTACGTCCTCCCGGAGCAGGTAGAGGAACAGCGCGTTCCCGTCGCTGTCCCGGTACGCGGCCTGTTCATAATCCTCATAATCATAGAGGAAGGAGAAGGAGAAAAAGCTTTCTTCGCCGGCGGCGGCGGGCTCCGGGTTATAGACGATCTGATCCGTCCCGATGGGGGCGCCGCTTGCGTCGACCGGGGTCATCCGGAAGGAAAACTCTTCCGGCTTCAGGTCCCGGCCGTTGAGGGTCTTGCTGCAGACGACGTTCATCCGGACCGGGCCCAGCTTCTGGTTCCGCACCGCCAGCAGATAGGAAACCATTTTGGTGGCCGGATCTTCAGAGGCGGTCAGCCAGGAGGCGTAAGCCTCCGTATGGACCGTGACGATGCCGTCCTTCCCGACGGTAAAGCAAAGGTCCTCGGAGAGGGGGACATAGCCGCTGACGGTCCGGGTTTCGGTCAGGTAGTAGGTGCCGAAGGGCAGGTCCATGGTCAGCTCCTGCAGGTAGCCGTCCTCATCGGTGATCAGGTCTTCCAGACCGCTGATGGGCAGGTAGTCCTTCCTGGGATGCCCTTCACTGTCCGTCACCTGGCGGTACAGGGCAAAGTGCGCGCCGGACAGCGGCGCTCCGGTTTCGTCGTCCACCTTCCGGACGCGGAAATCCGCCGGCCTGTTTTTGATGGTGACGGTCACCATGGAAAGATCCTGGGCGTTTTCGACCGTGTACAGGTTTTCGTCAGGGCCGGAAAAGGAGATGCCGCTGACATCCTGGACGATTTTCAAAGGCTGGTCCAGCACGGTATATCCCTTCGGAACCTCCGTTTCCGTCAGGTAGAAGGTGCCGTCGGGAAGATAAGCGATGGTGATCAGGCCGTCCTGCCGGGACGTGTAGGAAGCCGCGGAAACGTTTTCCCCGTTTTCATCGGTCAATGTAAACACGGCGCCGGCCATCGGTTCTCCGTTCAGGTCCGTTTTGTACAGCGCGATACCCGGACGGGTGTTAAAGACGGTATCGGTCCGGATGTTTTCGTTCCTGCCGGTGATATCGCCGGGCACGTAATGCACCGTATAGTGGAAGGTTCCGTGCTCGCCGCCCACGGGCTGCCCGCCGGTGATCAGCGTCCCGCCCTCGGAGATGGGGGTCACGCTGTCAAAGCCTGTCACAAAGCCTTTCTCGTTCACCTGCAAATGATCGCCGCCGGTCAGCGCCACCTCAAAGAGGACATACCGTTCAAAGGGGATGCCGCTCTGCAGGTCGTCAAAGAAACAGTACACGGAGTAGTCGGGGGCGCGGAGCTCCAGCACATACTGATCCATCAGGATGTATTCGCCGGTTTCGCTGACTGTGTAGACGGCGAAATAGATGGGATCGTGGGAGAGCATGAAATCCTTGTCGGACCAGATCTTGTCGACCGTCAGGCCCCAGCCCTTCTGATTGCGGACCTCGATCTGCGGGGTTTCGTTGACGGCCATGGTGCCGCTGAAGGGGTTGTGCCCGGTGGTGATTTCGGGGTAGACGTCCACGCGCGTATAACCGTCCGAAACCCGGAGGGTATAGCCCTTCGGGATTTCATCGTCCCTTTCCAGGAGCTTGTACTGCGTGCCGACGATCAGGTCCCGGACTTCCACGGTGTAATCCGCGGGGATTTTCGTGATGGAACCGTTCATGGAGGTGACGAACCGGATGGATTCCTGCTGGGCGCCGGGAAGGGTATTCAGATAGGCGGAAAGCTGAGCGTAATCCGTGATGTTCAGGGATTCAAAACGGTTCTGGGACGCGTTCCAGCGGCAGTAACGGCCGGCGGCGTCCTTCACATAGTAATGGTACAGATTTGCCGGGGGCAGGTTGTCGGGACTGGCGCTTTCATTGCCAAGATAGAGACGGTAGCTGAAGAGCGTCGGATCGTCCGGATAATGAAGCAGCGTCTGGCCGTCCACGTCGTACAGCTTTTTGGTGATGTTCAGCGTGCGCATGGCGCCTTCCCGCACATGGTTGACATAGTCCACCTGCGGGCGGTTTTCCAGGGTATCCGGCCCGGTCCGGTAATCGTACCGGCCGGGATCGCCCGCGGGCGTGCCGGACAGTATGTCCCCGTTCGCCGAAACGCGGTCATATACGGACGGTTTGACCCCGCATTCCACCACGTAATACTGAATCACGCCTTCGGGCATGTTGACCTCAGCGGCCTCGCCGGGCCGGAGGAAGAAGACATGGTCGTAAGCGGCCGTCACGCCGGCGGGGGTCCAGGATGCCTCATGGCGGACTTTCCGGGCGGAGTCCTTGTACAGCACGGCGTCGGCTTCCCCGGGCAGTTCGCCCAGCAGATGGGGGATCGTGCCGCCGTCCGTCCTGGAGTAATAATAGATCTGGTAGGGGAATTCGATCAGGTCGTTGGAGGGGCTGTCGGTGCCGGAGAGCTTCTTGGTGAGGATGAAGCTGCTGGGCTTGACGGCGGCCAGGTTAAAGCGCATGTGCAGGTTGGACGCGCCGGCGCCGCGTTCCATGTAGAACATCCGCATGGTGTGGTTGGTGTAGTCCTTGAAGATGTACTGCCCCTGTTCGTTCTGCCGGAAGATTTCGTCCAGCTTCTGGTCGATTTCCGCCTGGGACAGGCCCCGCTTCTGGTAATTGGACTTGAAAACGTCGTACAGGGTGGTGTTGCCGCGGCTGCTCCGGATCACCCCGGTGCGGAAGTTGATGGAGCCGGTCATGGCCGAATGGACGCCGCCCAGGTCCAGCACCAGCTCGTCGTCCACGTAGAACCAGAAGTCGTCGTCGCCGGAGAATTCAAAGATGATATCGTGCCCCCAGGCGTCCAGGCCGCTGGCGGTCTGCGTGAACTGGGCGGACATCTCCATGCCGAAGTGATAGTCCACCTCACGGCGGGTACCGATGTTATAGAGCTTTTCGCCCTTGCGGGGGTTCAGGTCGGACAGCTCGGCGCCGGTGACGCTGGACTGGTTTGTGAAGGTGCAGTATCTGCCGGGGGTCAGATCGTTATAGGGCATGAACTGGCCGTGGGTGCCGGAATATATGAAGGTTCCCTGCTGCGAGTACCCCGTGTAATCGCCGATCGCGCCAAGCTGATCATAAACGGTAAAATTCCCGTTGCTGTTGAGGTGCGCGAAATTGGAGGTGCTGTCGTACTCAAAATATCCGCTTTCGTTGTAGATGCTCCGGATAAACAGG